>NZ_CATKPV010000059.1:0-60220 GCF_949768135.1 Bacillus sp. IT-79MI2
TGGTGCTACCCCGTATACAAATTTTATAAGAAAGTTCGATCAAAAGTTTTTATAAACCTTGCAACAACAATGTTTTCTTGAAAAATCTTCCTCTAAAACGGTTAAACTTTCTTCAAACCGGTACGACTTTATTTCAAATCAACATGTACACATTTTATCGTGAGCGTCCTATTTATGTACAGTGAACCTTTAATGCGTGATATGTTTGAAAATTAAAGGTTTGGATGATATTTGAAGAATATGTACATAAAAGTTTACGGAGATATATCCGTTTCGGGAGGGAATCCGCCGAAATCATAAATGGTTTCATATTCATTATCTGAAGATGAGATGGTTAATACTTCAGTTTCCCAGTGTGCTGTAAAAATAACAATTGCTTTTGGTTTATATGTTTCTCCAAGTGTTTTTAGAAAACGTGTATAATCTGTATCTTGAATAGCAAGCATTGGTGAGCCGTGTGCTAAAAATAATGATGGTATCATAATTGCTACCTCCTAAAAATATAATGATTACTTTACGTAAGTAACTATATAATTATATTTATTGTTCGTCAAGATAAAATAATTTGAGGATTCGTTTAGAAAATACAGTGTTTGTCATAACGAAAACAATTGCATATAATACATAGTAAGAAGAATGAATAGTGATTCATTTTTTTAGGATATAGATTGCTATTGTTCTGCAATAGATTATATAGATTTGGAGGCCGTCAAAATGAACATACAGGAAAGCTTTGTTACGGTATTGGATGGATCGGAAATTTATTTACGTAAGTGGCTGCCGGAAAGTGGACTTCGTGGAATTGTACAGATTGCACATGGTATGACGGAACATGCTGGTGTCTATACAGAATGCATTGATGCTTTGTTGAAAGCTGGTTATGGTGTGTATGCTCATGATCACCGGGGACATGGAAAAACAGCAAAACAAGAAGAGGATTACGGCCATTTTGAACCGAATATTGGCTGGGATCAAGCTGTTACTGACATAATCTTTGTATCGGAACTTATTCGTAATGAACATACTTGTCCACTTTTTTTATTAGGGCATAGTATGGGTTCTTTCTTATCTAGACGTGCTGTACAACTTCGTGGTGAACTATATGATGGATTCCTTATTTCTGGGACAGGTGGAAATCCTGGGTTTTTAGGTGTAGTAGGTCATAGAGTGGCAACAGTTGAAATGAAGCTTCGTGGTGCAAAAACAAAAAGCCCAATGTTGAACTTTTTATCATTTGGAAATTTTAATTCGAACTTTAAACCGAATCGTACAAAGTTTGATTGGCTTTCTTCAGATACAAATCAAGTTGATAGATACATAGAAGATCCATTATGTGGTTTTATTTGTTCAACAAGTTTTTATCGTGAATTATTTAACGGTGTGCTTGAAGTGAATAAACTAGAGGAATATAAAAAAACACCTAAAGACCTCCCGATACATATTTTTTCCGGAGATCGTGATCCAGTGGGAGATATGGGGAAAGGCGTAAAAGAAGTATACGATATGTATAAAAATTGCGGTGTGAAAGATGTAACACTTCGTCTATATGAAAATGGAAGGCACGAAATGTTCCATGAAGTAAATAGGGATGAAGTATTTCAAGATTTGATTTCTTGGTTAGATGAACATATTATATAAAAAGAAACCTCACTTTTGTTGTAGTGAGGTTTCTTTTTGGGAATTTGGAGGGAAAGTATGAGTGAATTTGTAAATAAAGAGTATATAGAAATAGATTTTCGCGATGTTGCTATAAAAGAAGAGGAATTAAAAAATTGTACATTTATAAAGTGTCGTTTTAGAGGTGTAGATGCATCAGAAATTGTAACGGAAAATTGTAATTTCATAGAATGTGACTTCACAGGTGCTCTTTTTAATGCTTCAATTCACCAGGGAAGTACGTTTGCAAATTGTAAATTTTCTGGAGCAAATTTATTTGTTTCTAAGTTTGAGGAATGTAAAATGACGGGTTCTGATTTTGAAGAGGCGAATTTAGATGGAATAACGATTGTATTTGGTGATTGGTCATATACAAATTTAAGATTTGCGAATTTAAGTAAACAAAAATTAAAGGGTATTCGCTTAGTTGAAGCGGATCTTTGTGAGTGTAATTTAGAAAAAGCTGATTTACGTGATGTTGATTTAACAGGTGCACAATTAGGAAAAGCCAAGCTTATAGGTGCAGATTTAAGAGGAGCTGTAGTGGATAGAATTGACTTTAGAGCATTTGATTTACAGAATGTAAGATTGGATATAACGCAGGCGGTTGCTGTGGCGAGGTGTTATGGAGCGAAGGTAGATTAAAATGATGAGAGAACTCTTACTATGATAAAGTATCAGTAAGGGTTCTTTTTGTAATTTAAAGGAAAGGGAGAGGGAGAAATGGTAGTGAGGAAAGCATTATTAAACGAGGCAAATGAACTAAGTCATATAGCACTAACATCAAAGGCAACTTGGGATTATAGCGAAGAATTTATACTAGCATGTAAGGAAGATTTAACGATTACGGAAGAGTATATTAAAAATCACTACGTATATATTTTAGAAAATGAAGGAGTGAAAATTGGTTTTTTTTCATTTCAACGAAAAGAAGAAGATGTTCTCGATTTTTTATATTTACATCCAAATTATAAGGGAAAGGGTTATGGTAACATTCTATGGCAAAGTGTCGTAGAAAAAGCAGTTGAATTAGAAATTAAGAGTTTTACAATTGATAGTGATCCAAATGCGAAAGGCTACTACATGAAAATGGGTGCAAAATTGATTGGAGAGACACCTTCAACAGTTTTTAAAGATCGTGTTCTGCCACTTTTGCAATATGATGTATAAAAATGAGTATACATAGGAGATGCTGAAATGGACGGTTTTGAAATCGCACAAATCTACAAGATTTTAATGAAATCTTGGTCACTTGAAACAAGTTCAAAGTGGACGATAGAAAATCCGGCAAAAGGGCAATGTGGTGTAACAGCACTTGTTATACATGATTTGTTTGGAGGGGAAATAAAAAAGACGCAAGTTGGCGAAGGTTGGCACTTTTACAATGTTATAAATGGAAAGCGATATGATTTTACAGCAACACAATTTTTTGAAGAGATAGCTTATATGGATATTCCTTCTAATAGAGAAGAAGCATTTGCAGACACAAATGATAGGCAATATTATACTTTAAAACAGAAAATGCATATCTTTATGCAATAGAATTTGTCTGAAGTGAAATATCTTTTGACTCTTAATGTTTAATAAGTTACTATAATGGTGGTAACTTATCAAAGGGAACGTACTTCATAGAGTTGAGAGGGGAAATACTTTTGAAAACAGCTTATGTAAGCGCTACGATTGTAACTTTAAATGAACAGAATGAAGTGTTACAAAACGGATATATTCTTGTAGAAGATGGTAAAATTATAGAAGTGAGAAATGGTGAATTCTCTAATGGAAATCAAGTAGATGAAGTAGTAAATCTTAAAGGGAAATGGGTATTTCCAGGTCTTGTGAATACACATACGCATGTTGTGATGAGTCTTTTACGCGGAATTGGCGATGATATGTTATTACAGCCTTGGCTTGAAACGAGAATTTGGCCACTTGAAAGTCAATTTACGCCAGAGCTTGCGGTTGCTAGTACAGAACTTGGTTTATTAGAAATGGTGAAGAGTGGGACGACAACATTTTCTGATATGTTTAATCCAATTGGTGTAGATCAGGACGCGATTATGGAAACGGTTCGTAATAGTGGAATGCGTGCGGCTGTTTCAAGAACTTTATTTAGCTTTGGAACGAAAGAGGATGAAAAGAAAGCAATTCAAGATGCTGAAAAATATGTAAAACGATATTACAGTGAAAACGGCATGTTAACAACGATGGTCGCTCCTCATAGTCCATATGCATGCTCTACTGAAATGTTAGAAGAGTGTGCGAGAATCGCGGTGGAAAACCATACGATGGTTCACATCCATCTTTCAGAAACAGAGCGTGAAGTACGCGATATTGAAGCGCAATATGGCAAACGTCCCGTAGAATATGCAGCAAGCTGTGGTGTATTTAAGAGACCGACAGTTATTGCACATGGCGTTATGTTAAATGAAGATGAGCGCGCATTCTTAGCGGAACATGACGTTCGTGTAGCACACAATCCAAATAGCAATTTAAAATTAGGGTCTGGTATAGCGAATGTTAAAGGAATGTTAGAAGCGGGAATCAAAGTTGGTATTGCAACAGATAGCGTTGCATCTAACAATAATTTAGATATGTTTGAGGAGCTTCGAGTTGCAACTTTATTGCAAAAGGGTATTCATAAAGATGCGACTGCATTACCAGTTGAAACAGCTCTTTCACTCGCAACAAAAGGAGCGGCAGAAGTCATTGGGATGAAACAAACAGGTTCCATTGAAGTAGGAAAGTGTGCTGACTTTATTACAATTGATCCATCCAATAAGCCGCATCTACAGCCAGCAGAAGAAGTGTTGTCACACCTTGTGTATGCAGCAAGTGGAAAAGATGTATCTGATGTTGTAATTAATGGGAAACATATTGTGTGGAATGGTGAATGTAAAACATTAGATGAAGAGCGAATTATTTTTGAGGCAAGTTGTTATAAACGAGGATTGAAGATGTAGTTGAAATAGAGGAATTGATAACGAACGCTCCCCTTTTTAATAAAATACAAGAGGGAAGCGTTTTTTCTGTGAATTTTATGTGAAACAATAAATATTCAATAGAATATCACGACTTTATACTGGTCCTTCTGTTATAATGTATAACGTTTTATAATATTATTTGAATTTAAGGAGAAAAATTCATGAAGCAGAAAAAGAGCCGCTTACTAGTAATTACACTTGTCACATCTTTGATTTTATCGGCTTGTAGTAGTACAGCGAATAAAGTTAATAAAGAGACTCAAAAACAAGTGTTAAATGTAACAGTATCAGAAGAAATTCCTTCTCTTGATACAGCGAAAGTGATGGATGGTACATCATCACATGTGATGCAAAATATATTTGAAGGGTTGTATGTGCTAGATAATCAAGACAAGCCCGTACCTGGTGTGGCGAAGTCATTTGAGAAAAGTGAGGATGGGAAAAGATATACATTCCATTTGCGTAAAGATGCAAAATGGTCAAATGGGGAATCGGTAACAGCACATGATTTTACTTTTTCGTGGAAACGGACATTGAGTCCTGGAACAGCATCTCAATATGCATACATGCTATTTTATATAAAAAACGCACAAGAAATTAATAAAGGTACATTGGCTACTGATCGACTAGGAGTAAAGGCATTAGATGATTATACGCTAGAAGTACAGTTAGAGCAGCCTGTCCCTTATTTATTGCAATTATTAGCGTTGCCTATTTATTTACCACAGCATGAATCATTTGTGAAAGAACAAGGAGATCGTTATGGATTAGAACCAGATAATCTTATATACAATGGAGCGTTTGTGTTAGAAAAATGGAAGCATGAACAAGAATTTCAATTAAAGAAAAATGATACATATTGGGATAAGGGGAAAGTGAAGCTAGATGAAATAAACTTTCATATTGTAAAAGATACAATGACAGCTGTAAATTTATATGAATCTGGTAGTCTTGATCGAGTTCCTATAAATTCTATGTTTGTAGATCGATATAAAGATAATAAAGAATTACATATGGCAAGCGAGTCCGCAATAGCGATGCTTCGTTTTAATGAAGCAAATTCTTTTCTGGCAAATAAAAAATTTCGTCAATCTATTTCTTTAGCACTGAATAAAGAAGGATTTGTAAGTCATTTTATGAATAATGGCGCAGTTCCTGCACAAGGTCTTATACCAATAGGATATACGAATGAAACAAATGGAAAAGATTTTCGAAAGGAAAATGGAAATATTGCTGGTTATGATTTGCAAAAAGCAAAAAAACTTTGGGAAGATGCGAAAAAAGAACTTGGTATAGAAAGTGTCACAGTAGAGTTCTTGACATTTGAACAAGATAATGCGAAACGTATAGCTGAATATATAAAAGGGGATTTAGAAAAGCATTTACAAGGTTTAACAGTGCAGATTAAACAGCAACCATTTAAGCAAAAATTACAGCTAGAACAAACAGGACAATATGATATATCTATGGTAGTATGGGGGCCAGATTATAAAGACCCGATAAGTTACTTAGAATTATTTACGACAGATAATCCGAATAATAAGATGGGGTACTCGAATTCTTATTATGATGACCTTATAAAGAAAGCAAAATATGATATTGTACTAGACCAACAGAAAAGATGGAAAGCCTTACAAGAGGCGGAGCAAATAGTATTGGAAGATGCTGCAATCGCCCCGCTTTATCATACTGGTTCGGCATATATACAGAAGGAATATGTAAAAGGCATTGAAAAGCATCAATTTGGTGGGGGATATACGTATAAACATGCGTTTATAAGCAAAAAATAATAATCTATAAAAAAAGAGCGAATTGCTTGATATGGAGGCATTAGCTCTTTTTTTATGGATTTTAGAATTATTTTAAAACAAATCTAGAAAAAGCTTTTCAAAGGAGAGTTTGCATTTAAGTTTGAAAATTATATTGTTAATGAAAGGAATTGTGTATGCCTTCTATTAAATAGATTTCAGTAAAGAATAAACATTTGTATCATGTGGAACATCATTTTGATACATATAATTTTTCAGAATTCCCTCTTTTTTAACAGTACTCCAACAGAAGTCCCCTTCCTCAAGCACGTGTAGGGCATAGCCCAGGTGATAGGGAGGAGATGAACGTTGGTCGTGCATAGCACGAAGTTTCTATTTCCTTTTTATGTAACTTTGTGTATACTAGGAGAAAAGGGAACGTATATTCTGTTTTGTGTTAGGAATCTGAAAAACTATATCGAAAAAAGGGGGAGGGGATGACAATGTTGCTAAGCCAAAAATACGAGATTTTCCCAACTAAAGAACAAAAAGAAACGTTAGATCGTTGGCTACAATATTGTCGTCAAATTTATAACTCTGCTCTTTTAGATAAACAAAGAAAATATAAGGAAAACAAACAATTGTATACACGTTCTGATATGCAAAAGCAACAAGTAATCGATAAGAGTGTTAAGGAGGGGTCATTCACATCCTAGTTTTGTTAACAAGTGATTTGATGATTCATTTTCAAGAAAAACAACTCCTCCGATACGTGTTAAATTAAGAGTATTAAAACCATATGATATAACTGTAGAAACTGCTTCAGTAGCATAGCCATTTCCCCATTGCTCAGGGAAAAGTGCATAACTTATTTCGGCTCTTCTATGTTCTGAAGACCAATCGTGAAAACCAATTGTTCCAATAATACTAGTACCTTTCTTACCTTTTAACTCAATTCCCCATTTAATACCACGTTTTTCATTATAACTTTCTGCAAAATTTCTAATGATTTGTTTTACCTGTTCTATATTTCTTAATGGGTTTTGACCATAGTAACGTAATACATCTGTATTAGAAAAACAATTTAATATACTTTGTGCATCGGATTCTGTAAGTTCTCTCAAAATTAGCCGTTCTGTTTCTAATATAGGGAACATTCTCTCACTCCTATAAAACTAGATATTCATTAGTTTGTATTGAAATTAGAAAATATCAAATTTTTAACAATGACTTAGAGTAATAATAAAATGCATCAAAATGTTTTTTAATCGATCTTTATATAAGTGGCTCTATTGTATGCTGACGTGCATTTTTATTTTGATTGTAAGTAAAACAAGATTAAAAGTGTGCTGAAAATAATTATAAGGATAATTTGGAAATCTAATTAAAAAGAAATGATGATTCTCTTTTATCACATGTTAATATAGGTGTGTGGAATATATTTCAAATAACATTGAAGAGGATGGACTATGAAACAACAATCTATATTAATCGTAGATGATGACGCAGATATTGTTCAATTCATTGAGGTGCAGTTGAAACAAGAAGGGTTTAAAGTCTTAAGAGCTTATAATGGAGAAGAGGCATTGTATATATTAGATACGAATGACATTCAGTTGGTCATTCTTGATATTATGATGCCCGGAATGGATGGAGTTGAAGTATGTAGAAAAACTAGGGAAAAGTATAACATCCCAGTTATTTTCCTAAGTGCAAAATCGTCGGATATAGACAAAGTCATTGGATTAAGTACAGGAGCAGATGATTACATTGTAAAACCATTTAGTATGATTGAGCTCGTGGCACGGGTGAAAGCACAATTAAGAAGGTATACATATTTCAACCAAATTCCAAGTCAACTACATGAACAGAAAATTCAAATTAGAGGATTAGAAATAGATCAACTATCTAGAAAGGTAACAATATATGGAAAGTTAATCAATCTTACAAAAACGGAATATGATATATTGCATCTGATGGCAAAACATCGAAATCGAGTATTCACATTAGAAGAAATATTTGAAAGTGTGTGGGGAGAAACTTCCTATGAAAGTAATAATACTGTCATGGTTCATATTGCAAGATTAAGAAATAAGATAGAAGAAAATCCAAAGGAATCAAAAATTATACAAAATGTTTGGGGAGTCGGATACAAAATTGAAGATTAAATTATTGCAAGGGATTAGGATGAAATTTTTTCTTGCTTTTATATGTAGCATTTTATTCGCTACCATATGCATTATACTATTTCAAAGTTTGGTTGGAAGTATATATGCAGATGTTGCTAGGTACGAAGAAAAATATTCCTTTATCTATTTTGTTATTTTTCTCATTTTAACCTCACTCTTTTTCTTATTATTGTCAAAGAGTACAGTAAAACGAATAGAACAAATCAATCATAGTGTGAAACAAATAAGCAAAGGCAATTTAGAAGTACATATACCTGTTTTGAAAAGTGATGAGATTGGAGAATTAGCAACGAATATTAATGGGATGGCTGAAAGTTTAAAGGAATCGATTGAGAAAGAAAAACGATCACAAGAAATGAAAAATGAAATGATTCATAATATCTCCCATGATTTACGAACACCTGTAACATCTTTAATAGGTTATGTTGATTTAGTAGAAAGTAAGCTTCATTCAAATGTAGAGGAATGCAATCAATATGTAGCAGTATTAAAGCGAAAAAGTGATGAGTTAAAGAATCAAATAGATGATTTACTAGAATATTGTCATATAAACTACAAGGAAATTCAGTTACATAAAGAGATAATAGGAGTTAAAGCATTAATAGAACAAATCATGATTGATTTTGTACCACAATTAGATGAGGCAAAGCTGCACTTTGAGATTGAGTGTAAACAAAATTTGCAAATTGAAGCGGATATACATGTAATAGTAAGGTTAATACAAAATGTGATCAGTAATAGTATTTCGTATGGGAAATCAGGAAAGAAAATTATCATTCAAATTCTACAGAAAAAACCGAATGTCGAAATAAAAATTAAAAACTATGGACAATGTATCTCAAAAGAAGATCTTCCATATATATTTGAAAAATTTTACCGTGGAGAAAAATCAAGGAATGCTCATACTGGTGGAAAAGGAATGGGGCTGGCTATTGCTAAAAGTATTGCTCAGCTTCATGAAGGGGATATAACGGTATGTAGTAGCAATGAAGAAACAACATTCACGATCCTCTTACCAGAATATAAAGAAGAATTGTAAGAAAGTCGTAAGTATTTCTTTCATAGGTCTTAAAATTTGTTTTGTATCATAACGAATGAAGATATAGAAACGGAGGATACAGCATGTGGAAGAAAATAATACTTACAATTTTATTTATCGTTTTGTTTATAAGTTGGGGATCAATTTATTTTGCTAGGGGTGTTGTATCAATCTTCGCTTGGTGGGGAGTACAAGTTTTTAGTGTTTTTTCTATCATTATCCTAACCATTTCAGTTATTTTAATTGCACGAAATTTATTTTCTAGAAATTGTTTAGATAAAACAATTATTTTTATTTTTGTTTTATCCATAGTTGGAGCTTGGCCAGCATGTTGGTTTGCCGGGATAGGGCAAATTGCTTATCCAGCAGATGTTCATTCGGCAACCCCGAAAGCAATGGTTCGTCTTCCGTTGAATCAAGCCGCGTTAGTCGGATGGGGAGGAGATCGAATCGAAACAAACTATCCTCACGTCATGGTACCCTTTGAACGCTGGGCATATGATCTTCTTGTTCCTCCGGCTGGGATAAAAAGCTCAAAGCTAGAAGACTACGGTATATATGGAGCAGAGGTAATCACTCCGGCTTCTGGAATGGTTGTATCCATCAATAATGATGAACCTGACTTGAAACCGGGAACTGATGACTTTGATTCTATGACTGGCAATCACATATACTTACGCTTAGATGAAACAGGAACATATCTTATTCTTGCGCATTTGAAGAAAGGATCGGTACGAGTGAAGGAGGGACAACATGTAACAAAAGGAGAAAGCCTTGCCCAAGTTGGAAATTCAGGAAGTTCCAGTGAGCCACATTTGCATATTCATCATCAGCGGCAAAATCCATCCAATACGAGCATGTTTCTTTCGGAAGGCTTGCCATTATATTTTCGGGATATTGATGGGCCAGCTATGCCAAAAGGTGGCGTTCGTATGGAGAATGGAAATGAGGTACCGGTAGGAGATGTTATTTCACCTTTCTAATAAAAATTCCCCTCTGCATTTCAAGCAGAGGGGAATTTTTATTAACCAGTAAATGTTTGATACAGTAAGAAAATGTTTAAAGCAATAATGAGCCCGGCAATTAACCAGGCAATTGCGTTTGTAATGCGATGATTCACTAGTACACCCATAATCTTTTTGCTACTTGTAAACATAATAAGAGGTACTAATGCAAATGCGATTCCAAATGATAGTATAACTTGACTCATAACAAGAGCGTAAGTTGGATTCACACCTAAAGCGATAATAACAAGGGGCGGGATCATTGTAATAAAGCGTCTTACATATAAAGGAATATGCATGCGGATAAATCCTTGCATAATAATATCACCAGACATTGTACCGACGGAAGAACTAGATAAACCAGCAGCCAACAATCCAATTCCGAAAAGGCTGGCTGATACAGGTCCAACTAAGTTGCTAAATTCATTAAAAGCAACGTCTAAATCTTCAACATGTAATCCGTTTTTGAAGAACAAGGCAGCTGCTACGATTAGCATACTTGCGTTAATTGCTCCAGCAATCACCATTGCAATAATGATATCAATGAATTCAAAGCGAAAAATCTTTTTGCGCTGTTCATCTGTTGTCCCAACTACGCGGCGCTGCGTTAAGGCAGAATGTAGATAAATTGCATGTGGCATTACTGTTGCACCTAAAATCCCAGCTGCAAGTAAAATACTATCTATACCCTGAAATTTAGGAATAAATAGTCCCGAAAGAAGGGGACTTAGCTCTGGTTTCGCATAAAACATTTGTACACCAAATGCAACAACAACAATAAAGACCATCCCTGTAATAACAGCTTCTAATGGGCGGAAGCCTCTGCGCTGAAATTCAAGAATAATGAATGATCCGATTGCTGTGATTAAAGCAGCAGGTAACATTGGAATGCCAAATAGCAAATATAATCCTAAAGCAGCACCGATAAACTCGGCTAAATCAGTAGCCATAATAACGAGTTCACCCTGTATCCATAAACCAATTGAAACGGGTTTTGGGAAATGTTCGCGAGCAACTTCTGGAAGGTTTTTACCAGTAGCAATCCCGAGTTTCGCTGATAGAGACTGAATTAAAACGGCCATTAAATTGGAAGCGAGAATTACCCAAAGTAGTAAATAACCATATTGTGATCCAGCTGCAATATTTGTAGCGAAGTTCCCTGGATCAATATAAGCAACAGATGCGATGAATGCAGGTCCTAGAAAAGGTAATAATTTTTTTAGTCCCTTTGTTTCACCACTTAAAGCTAGATGAGCAGATTGAACGGTTGTACTTTGAGAAGGGATATGTTCATCTTTTGTTATATTTTTATTCATAGTAGTTTTCCCCTTTAGTTTCTTAGCATGATGCAATTATTGTATTTATTCTTACTATCTATTTCAATACATTTAGATGTTTTAGTTGATTTTTTTATTTGAACACAAATGTTTCCTTAATGCAAATTATATGACAGTGTACAATAAAAGGTGTGCTAGAATTGAGGAATAGATAATTATTTAACAAAAATGAATAAAACATCGAATATGTAGTTGTAACTTTTTGGAGTTTAGGTGGATAAAGAGAGTTAATCTATAATATGGATTAGAAAAAGGCATGTTTTTCAATGATAAAATAGAGAACACAGCATATTAATTGCTGGAAACCAATTTGTATGTTATATAATATATTGGGATTACATCACAACTCTATTGGATTGTGATGTAATCTCGTTTTTCATTTGCGTTAACTTATAGGAAAACATTGCAAATAGGAGAAAGTTATTTGAACAATAGTTAACATATCTTTTCTTATTCTTATATGTTCCGATATGATCGTTAACTTATACATGATTTTAAAATATCGAATTAGATAGGTGGTAAAAATAAAATGTCAAATACAAAACCATACAGAGTGTTACTGTACTACATGTACACTACAATTGAGAATCCGGAAGAATTTGCTGCTCAGCATTTAGAATTTTGTAATTCACTTGAGTTAAAAGGAAGAATTCTTGTAGCAGGAGAAGGAATTAATGGAACTGCTTCAGGTACTATTGAACAAACAGAGAAATATATGGAAGCAATGAAGAACGACCCACGTTTTACTGGAATCGTGTTTAAAGTGGATGAAGCTGATGAACATGCGTTCAAAAAAATGCATGTGCGCCCTCGTTCAGAGCTTGTTACACTTCGTTTAGAAGATGATATCAATCCGAAAGAAACAACAGGTAAGTATTTAGAAGCAAAAGAGTTTTATGAAGCAATGAAGGAAGAAAATACAGTTATCATAGATGCAAGAAATGATTATGAATATGAGCTAGGGCATTTTAGAGGCGCGATTAAACCTGATATTAAATCATTCCGCGAATTACCAGATTGGATTGATGAAAATAAGGAAATGTTCGAAGGTAAAAAGATTTTAACATATTGTACAGGTGGTATTCGCTGTGAGAAGTTTTCAGGATGGTTAGTGCGTGAAGGATTTGAGGATGTAAGTCAGCTTCACGGCGGGATTGTAACGTACGGAAAAGACCCTGAAGTGCAAGGTGAACTATGGGATGGACAATGTTACGTATTCGATGAGCGTATTGGTGTACCAGTAAACCAAAAAGAACATGTTATTGTTGGTAAAGACCACTTTACCAAAGAACCATGTGAGCGATATGTAAATTGTGCAAATCCAGAATGTAACAAACAAATCTTATGCTCGGAAGAAAATGAAGAGAAATATTTACGTGCATGTTCACACGAATGCCGTGTACATCCGCGCAATCGTTATGTGGCAGAGCATGAATTAACAGAAGAGCAAGTGGCTACTGCATTAGAAAAAATTGAAGAAGAAAATAAAGTTAAACTAGGATAATATTTCATTTTAATAAAAAAGCGGATCTAATCGTAAAAGAGAGGATCCGTTTTTAAAATTTCTATTTAGATAATGAAAAAGACTACACATTGCTTGTTTGCAGCAGCTCGTATATATAGTTCTTGAATTTCTAAAAAGAAGAGAAGCTACTTACTTTTGTTATAATCAGATCTTGTTAAACCATAAACAACAGTATCTTCATAAACCCCCCAGTACAAACAACTTTGTTTAAATGTGCCTTCATATTTCAAGCCTAATTTTTGCATAACTTTAGAAGAAGCTGGGTTTTTAGTGAAAGCATCGGCGTAAATACGATTTAGCTGTAATTCTTCAAATGCATATGTAATGATGACCTGACCGGCTTCCGTGCAGTATTCTTTACCCCAATATGATTTACCCAGCCAGTATCCTAATTCTCCTTTATTGTGTTTTTTGTTAATAAAAAGGTAAATACAACCGATGAGCATATTTTGCTCATTAACCATTGCAAAGTGAAAACTGTCTCCCTTATCCATAGCTGTATGAGTAGAGGTAATCCACTCTTCTGCCCAGCCATCTGGATAAGGGTGAGGAATAATTGTAGTAGTTTTCGCAATCTCTTTATCGCCTGCTAATTCTTGAACTCTCGGAGCATCATCTAATTCAAATGGGCGTATTGTTAATCTTTTAGATAAGAACATTGGATATTGCATTTCTTCTCATCCTTTCTAACTATACAAGTCTTTACTAAGTTTATAATACATAATTTTTAAAATAAAACCTTATTAAAAAGTTGAATCTTCTGTTTAATTAACGAGTCAGATGTATAATATAGTTATGCTACAAGGAAGTGAAATTTTCATGTTTGGAAAAGGGGAGTTCTATATGCGTATTTTAGTACTAGGAGCTGGAGGAGTCGGAGGATATTTTGGAGGCCGTTTAGTAGAAAAAGGGGAAGACGTTACTTTTCTCGTTCGTAGTGGGCGAAAACAACAGCTTGAGAAAAATGGTCTTGTTATTCGTAGCATAAATGGAGATTTCTCCTTTATACCACAATTAATCACAAAAACTGAATCCGCAGATCCATTCGATTTAATTTTATTTTCAACAAAAACTTATCATTTAGAAGAAGCAATAAACGATTTGAAGCCATTTGTTGGTGAGAACACAATTATTATACCACTACTAAATGGTATAGCCCATCTATCTGCATTACAACGGGTATTTGGTGAGGATAAAGTTATTGGAGGTTTGTGTTTTATTGAAACAACATTAAACGGTGAGGGAGATGTTGTTCAAACTAGCTCTGCTGACCGACTTGTATTTGGGAAAATTAAACATCTACATACAGAGCGAATATATGGGATTGCCAATACATTAAAGGGTACAAAAGCAAGTTTTGTTTTGAGTAATCATATCGTGCAAGATATGTGGCATAAATATTTATTTATTACTGTTATGTCAGGTGTGACTACGCTAATGCGCGCACCAATAGGACCAATCCGTGAAAGTGATGGGGGACGGGACTTGATTCGGAATTTATTTGAAGAAGCAGCACAGATTATGAAAGCATCTGGAGCCCCAATTCAGGATAATATTGTTGACGAACATATGAAGACGATTGATAAGATTTCATATGATATGAAATCTTCTATGCAGCGGGATATGGAGAAAGATTCACCTATCGAGGGGGAGTACTTACAAGGATATTTGCTGAAATTAGCAAAACAATTTCATATAGATGCGCCATTGTTAAAAATTATTTATCAAAATTTAAAAGTTTATGAAGAGATGCTGTAAGCGAACATTCCAACAGTCTATAGAGAGATTCGTAGACCTGCTGGTGTGACGGGTTTTTGAGGAGACATTTCCAAGTGAGTTACTGTAAATGAGATATAATTGGCTTGTTGTCTCTTGAAACAAGCTACAGCATAAGGAGAGGTGATTGCATTGATTAAATTTGTCCAAGTTATGTTCGGTAAACCTTGCAAAAAAGGTGATACGTTCCAAATTAAATTTGCACGTTTTGTTTATTGGAGTGCAATTGTAGGCTACTTTTTTGCGGTGATTCTTTTTGGGATAGCTTCACTTTTTAATAAAATATTCATTCCATCCCTTGTAGGCTCTTTGTTGTTTCCGTTTATATTTAGATTGGTTTATTATGTGAATTTAAAAATGAACGGTCTCAAAAAAGAAGGTGGATATAAAAAAGTACAAATTAGGTAATTGTATATGAACATTCAATATTTTATCCCGCTATTCGCCGATAGTAAAACTCTCACCTTAAAGTTCAACGAAAGGTTGGTTCCTAAAAGCAGCTGTATCACAAAATTCTGCTGATAAATGGCGTGCTGAAGTAACACCGGTAACGGGAAAACGTTTAATGGAAGAACAGCGTATTACAGATGGATATATCCATTTATGGTTTGATACGTACGTGAATCAATAAGAAATAAACTTATACATGACACAAATTAATATGAAAAGAGAGGAGCTCTTACCAGAAAGGTCCTCTCTTTCTTTTTCTATTAAGTTCATTTGATCGATCTGTGTATTACAATCATGTTTGGTATACCAATTGTCTGTGCGACAAGGATGACCTTATTAAGATACGGCAACGATTCTAGGAATAATTCACCATATCTAAAAATTTTCCCATTTATGTTTCAAATTTGCTAGTATTTTTACACCATCACCAGCTTCTAATAGATATTGTTCTTTGCTTTCGAAAAACAAATTATTCATAATATTCAAAAGAGAAAAAGTTTCTTTTTCTAAACTATAGAAAAGAAACTTTTTCGCTTTTGAGATGTTTTTATTTTTCATTTCATGGTGAAAGGGTGTACCTAAAAAGATGAATAAGAGCTTTAATTTTTGAGAGTAGCTATGGGAAGATTTATATTAACTATTGTTCCTTTCCCAACTTCGCTGTCAATAAGTATCTTTCCTTGGTGCTTTTCAATCATTTTATAACAGATCATTAATCCTAAACCGATACCATCTTCTTTAATACTATAAAATGGCTCTCCTAGATAAGGTATACGATCTTTTTCAATTCCGCATCCGTAATCAGTAAATCGAATGTTTACCTGGTTTTTATCAGGTATATATTCGATTTGAATCAAGATTTCCCCTCCCATTGCTGTCGCTTCAATCGCATTTTTTAAGATATTTATAAAAACTTGCTTTAATTGATTTCCTTCACAAAGGATGAATGAAGTATCAGATGTAAACTCAGTTGTAATTTGTATGTTGTTCATCATTGCTTGAGGCTGAAGTATCATTACAACTTGTTCCATTAATACATTAAGATCATTTGTTTTAATTTCTAACGCCTGAGGCTTTGCTAGCGCCATAAATTCATTTGTAATACTGTCTATTCGCTCAATCTCTGATAACACGATATCTATATAATGCTCATTGTCCTTATTTTCTGTTGATTTTAGTAAATGCATGAATCCTTTCATTGCTGTTAAAGGATTGTTAATTTCATGGGCAATTGCAGTGGCTAATTGACCTACTACAGCAAGTTTTTCCGATTTTCTTAATAATTCTTCTGTTTTTAACCGTTCCGTGATATCTCGAGAGATACTTAAGAAAACGTTTTTGCCATTCAAGTTAAAAACACGGACACCAAACTCAGTTGTTATTGTTTTTCCTGTTGGAAAAACAAATTCATCTTGCAAAGTGAAAGAAGTTTGCCCTTCTCTAATTTTTTCTATTACTCTTTTGACCATTGGAGAATCTGGCGGAACGGTACTAGAAAATGGCATCGAGAGAAGCTCTTCTCTACTATATCCAAATCTTTTACACCCAACAGGATTTACCTCTATAAATCCTGTTGGAAGTTGATCCTCATTCAGCTCTACTACATATACTGCGTCAGTTGCTTGTTCGATTAGTGCACGGTATTTCATTTCACTGTCTTTTAATTGTTGATGTAATCGATGGAGTTCTCTTTCTGCTTGTTTCCTTTCAGAAATGTCTCTACAAATTCCTGATAAAGCAATTACATTGCCCCTTAAATCTAGAATGGGTGAAACCGTCAAGCTTACATCAATGAGAGTTTTGTCCTTGCGTTGTCGCACTGTTTCTAACTTAGTAATAAGAGGATCTTTTGCGGTAATGTTTTTAATATTTTCTAGAGTTTGATCCATTAAAAAATCTGGTACGCAAGGTAATTTTTCCCCCAAGATTTCTTTTTCTGACCATCCAAATATCTTTTCATAAGCTTTATTGGCTTGTATCATGTGTCCGTCTAAATCAAATATAGTGATAGCATCTACGTTATGATTTATAAATGATTCCAGCCGTTCTTTCGTCACCTTTAGTTCATCTTCCGCATTTTTTCTTTTCGTTATATCAACAGTAGAACCAACTACCTCAATAACTGTTCCTTCTCGTTTAACAGGCCTAAGAGAGAAAAGGATAATAGTCTCATCATTTGGCCATGGCAGTTCGAAATTGACTTCTTCACCATCCCATGCCTGTTGATAATATTTTAATAGTCGAGGAAGTAAATGAAATGGAACAATGGAAGAATCTATGGTCAGTAAACTTTTTCCTACCACTTGTTTGGAGTGAAACCCATGGTGATAAAATAACTGCCCATCACATAAAGTGTGGATAAAATCCCCATTTTCTTTTTTAAATTTAAAAATACCTCCTTGCAATTCATGTACGGTATCCCTTAATTCTTGCTTGGATTCTAGTAATGTTTCATTCGCTTTAGTTAAATTTTGTGTTAAATAATATAATTTTTGATAGGACTCCATAAGAAAAATACTGATCAATAGTCCAGAAGATATAAATAATGTACCTTGAATGTCAAAAAGTATAAGAGGTATAGAAGGAAAAAAGAACCCGAATACCAAATGGATCATAGCTATATAAACAGCTAGATAGAGAAAGACTCTCTTAAAGGGATGAAGCTTCTTGAGATATGTTTCAAAAATAGTATATATAGTAGCTATTCCTAAAGACACAATCAAAGATGGTCCCCAATTACCACCAAGATAGAAAATGCGCATAATTATAATAAATGTTATTGTAATCCAACCAGCCGTACGACCAAAATAAATGTACGAAATTATAAGAGGAGCCATTCGGAGATCATAAAACAATCCCATGTGCTTAAAATTAAAGACCATCAAAATAGCAGCTATGATACCGGCAACTACTCCTCCATATAGCTGGTTTAATTTAGAATTAATATTCAAAATCAACACTCGAATAAATATAGCTGAGCTAACTAGGAAAGCAAAAATGGATAGATTAATGAAGAATCCCTTGAAAATCATGTAATATTCCTCCTCCTATTGAATATATTCGACAAAAAGTAAGGAAATCCTACAAATAAAACGGGTTTTAGATTTAATATTTCGAACAATAGGAGTATTAATAGGGGAACTGATAGAAGTAATCGATGGGTCTAGATATATGTATACTGTAATTGAAAAAAGGTGAAGTCTATTCATTAATAGATAGCGTATATATAAATAATTTGATTGTGGTGTAAAAACTTCAAAAGCTAATTTTATATGATGCATTATATTCATTTACGAAGTAATATCCTATATAATCATCACAATTTTTCTATTTCTAAAAATTTAAGCTATTGTTTAAAAATTTTTGTTTACTTTTTCTAAATAAGGGAGTATGATAATCGACAGTTTCGAATTTCTAAATCGCTGAAACCTGATGGTACGGGGGAACCGTTTTTGTGGATTGATATATAATTCAAGGGGTGAATCCTTGCAAAAGAGGTAGGGCTACTCACAGGCCCGAATCCGACAGCTAACCTCGTAAGCGTTATATGAGAAGGAAGGTGGAGCTTGTGCGACAAAAAAATTAATGTCTACAAGTCTATTTGTTATGGCTTGTAGACATTTTTTGTTTTCTGAAAAATAGTATATTAATTTGACTAAAAGAGAAATGTACGTACAAAGTTATTGGAGAGTGGACAGCAGTGGTTTCAACTATAAAGAGGTTTTTAATTGGAAGACCATTAAAATCAACCGAATTAGGAGAGCAAAAGCTTAATAAAACGAAAGCGTTAGCGATTCTATCTTCTGACGCATTATCATCGGTTGCCTATGGTCCGGAGCAAATATTAATTGCTCTATCTACAGTGGGGGCGTTAGCATTTTGGTATTCTATTCCAATCGCAATAGGAGTCTTAGTTTTGCTAACAGCTCTAATTTTGTCTTATAGACAAATTATTTTTGCGTATCCTCATGGGGGAGGAGCGTATGTAGTATCAAAAGAAAATTTAGGTGTGAATCCAGGGTTAATAGCTGGAGGTTCCTTATTAGTAGACTACATTTTAACGGTGGCAGTAAGTGTATCTGCAGGTACAGATGCACTTACATCTGCTTTTCCTAGTCTACATGCTCATAATGTGGTTATTGCTATTATCTTTGTCTTATTTATTACAATTTTGAACTTAAGAGGAGTAACGGAATCAGCTTCTGTTTTAGCTTATCCCGTTTATTTATTTGTTTTAGCGTTATTTATATTAATCGGTGTAGGTATATACAACATTGTAACAGGTGAAGTCTCACCTAATTTGCATACACCAATTGGTACACCAGTAGCAGGGGTTAGTTTGTTTTTACTCTTAAGAGCATTTGCATCAGGTAGTTCTGCTTTGACAGGTGTTGAAGCCATTTCCAATGCGATTCCAAACTTTAAAGATCCGGCTCCTAAAAATGCTGCTAAAACGTTACTTGCGATGGGCTCCTTACTTGCAGTGTTATTTTCAGGAATCGTATATTTAGCTTACTATTATGGTGTTACTCCAAGTGAAGAGGTAACAGTTGTTTCACAAATTGCCGAAGAAACATTTGGACGGAACTTCATGTATTTCTTTATTCAAGGAACAACAGCGTTGATATTAATACTTGCTGCTAATACTGGTTATTCTGCTTTTCCTTTACTAGCAGTTAATCTTGCAAAAGATAAGTTTATACCTAGAATGTTTACAGTTAGAGGAGACCGATTAGGGTATTCAAATGGAATTATCATACTTGGAATTGCTTCAATTCTTTTAATTATTGCTTTCCAAGGGCAAACGGAACATCTCATTCCACTTTATGCAGTAGGCGTGTTTATTCCATTTACGTTGTCCCAGTCTGGAATGGTGGTAAAATGGATTCGTGAAAAGCCTAAAGGGTGGATTTTAAAATTAACGATTAATTTAACGGGTGCTATTATTAGTTTTATAGTTATGAGTATGTTCTTTTTAACTAAGTTTGCACAAGTTTGGACAGTGTTAATTTTCTTACCTGTCATTATCATTGTTTTTCATCGAATTAGAAAGCATTATGAAGCAGTAGGTGATCAATTAAGTCTTAGAACTTGTGAACCAATTGTGCCGATTCAAGGGAATGTAATCATTGTTCCTGTTGCTGGCATGACTCATGTAGTAGAGAACTCATTAAATTATGCTAAATCCCTTTCACCAGATCAGGTCATAGCTGTTTATGTTTCTTTTGAAAGAGAAGATGAGAAGAAGTTTGAAGAAAAATGGAAGAAATGGCAGCCTGGAGTTAGGCTGGTGACACTACATTCTCATTACAGAAGTATTATTCAGCCGCTAACTAAATTTATTGATACAGTTCAATATAAAGCTAACGAATCAAATTATCGGGTTACTGTAGTAATACCGCAATTTATTCCTAAGAAAGGTTGGCACAATATTCTTCATAATCAATCGAGCTTACTGATTCGCGCATTCTTGCTGTATAAGAGAAATGTAGTTATTACGACGGTACCTTATCATTTGAAAAAATAAAGATTATAGAACAAACAATTTCTAAGGTAGCTTTACTTATGTAGAGCTACCTTTTTATATTAATAGATTGTATACCTAATCTTTGTTTTAAATTTGGTATTTCGAAGCTGTTTACGATCCCAAAATTTATTTTTCCTAACGTTGTTAAAATTCCTCCCGTTTATTTTCACCAATTCTTTGAACGACCTCGGTTTTTTAAATGATTATCCATATTTTATGAATGTCTTTAATTAATACAATAAAGATATATAGTTTTTGATTTTTCCTTTAAGAATATTATTCCAAAAATGAATTTTCCACATCTACATTCTCCATTAAGTAAAAGGGTATAGTTTATATATGTTTCTCCATCCCAATCTACATTTTTAAGAAGTAATGATAAGAAGGGAAAGGATTTGGTTTATAGAAGTGTAAGGAGAGGCTATATTCGTGCACAAATAATTTTAAAAGTATGCCAGGAAATCTTTGATTTATCAAGAAAAATGTAATTTAAAATCAATTATATAAAGCAGAATCTTGGGGGGGGAGGGATATGAAATTATAATGTATATCATATAGTAGGGAGTAGGTTTTAATAAAAGTTAAACAATACGATAGTCACTATATTTTCAATTAGGAAGAAAAGAACATGAAATTTCTGCCTCGTTTTGTCCGATATTTCCACCGTTTGCAGTGGAAACTGACTTTATTTTACGTGTTAACAACCATTGGTGTTCTATTAACCCTTGAAGTGGTAGGCTTTCTTATTTCACTTAGTCTAGTGAAATATAATGCTGACCAAATGTTTGAACAACAGATAAGCATACAGGCCCAAAATATATCTTCTAACTTTAATGGACCATTGATTAATCAAAATCAACTGAAGAAGGCTTTAGAGGATTGGCCCATAGAAGTAGGGACCGAATTCGATGGATTTTCTGTGGTGACTGATCCAAACGGGAGATTACTCGCAAGTGCTGGAGAGAATGTGCCCCAGTTTATTGATTTTAAAGCAGAATTCCCTGCGAAAGTTTATCAAAATATATATACAGCTCTGTCACTGAAACCATCCGAAGCACGTAAATTAAAAACATATAGCTATCATAAAGGTGGGGTTTTATATATTGTTGCTCCGTTATCTAATGAGAAAGATGTTCTTGGGGTATTAGTAGTCAAAGCAGAAAACATACATTTTTCTTTGGTCGATTTTTGGAGGGCTACTTTTCAGTTTTTTGGATTTAGTATTTTAGCTTTCTTTATTGGTGCAGCAATTGTTGGTATTACCTTTGGAATTATCACCTCTCGAAGTCTCGTTCGTCGTATTCAAAAGATATTAAACTCTACAGATCAATGGAGTCAAGGAGATTTCACAACATTTATACATGATCCTTCAAAGGATGAATTGGGGCAGTTGGCACGTAAGTTGAATCAAATGGCGAAACAATTACATACCTTACTTAGAGTGCGGCAAGATTTAGCGACACTTGAGGAACGCAATCGATTAGCTCGTGAGCTACATGATAGTATTAAGCAGCAACTGTTTGCTACATCTATCTGGTTAAATACTAGCAAATCTTTTATCGGAAAAGATGATGATACCGCTAAAGGCCATTTGTTAAAGGCAGAAAACTTGTTACATCAAACGCAGAGGGAGCTAAGTGTATTGATTCGGGAATTACGTCCTGTCCCATTGGAGGGGAAGAATTTGGCACATGCATTAAAAGATTATGTGGGGATGTGGCAAGAACAAACGGGTATTATAGTTAATTTGGAGACAAGTGGACAGCAACATGTGCATCTGTTCTTATCACTCTTGCGGGATTAAAAATAAGTCCGATTATCATTTTGAAAATATTGGACGGTTCAATCAATACTGGAAATTGGGGAGAATTAGGACCTTCACTATTTTGGCTTCCATGGGGAGTAGCATTAGGGCTAGCAACCATTGCTTATTATCAAAGAAGGCGGGGACAGTGTAAATATTGTAGAAGATTTTAGTATTATAACTTTCTAATAGAAGGAGTTGTTCTTTCATGTTGTTAAATACTGAGAAAAAAAGCGAAAACAATTCGGAATCAACAAGAAACAGATTTGAGTAAGATAAGTTCAATAAATGGTGATTTAAAAGAAAATATGCTTAAGCATCAAAAAGAGGCAAAAACGAATGCAACATATTGGTTAGATGAAATGAAACCTCAAATTATGAAAACAGATCAAAATATAGTGGAATTTAATGGGACGGTTCAATCTTATTACAGCAGTCTAATAGCAGCTGTTGACCAGAAAAACAGAGAGAAATTGAAATCCGATTTAGAAAAATTATACAATATCATTTTGACTAATCAGAGTGAAGTGGATAAGCTATTAGAAAATCTAAAAACGTTTCGAAATAGAATGGCGGAAGATACAAAAAGCTTTAAAGGTGATGCAAATCAATTAACAGCAATTTTAGCAAGTACGAATGCTGGAATTCCACTTTTGCAGCAGCAAATCAATACTTATAATGATTCAATTAAAAAAAGTAATGATATGGTGATTGCTGGGTCAGTGCTTTGCGCGGCGTTAATTACGTGTCTTGCAGGTGGACCAATGATTGCTGTTGCCAAGAAAGATATTGCAAATGCAGAGAGAGAAATCGAAAATTTAAAGGCGAGAATTTCTGGGGCGCAGGCAGAGGTAGCTATTTTGACTGATGTGAAAAATAAAACAATAAACATGACGGAAACAATTGATGCAGCCATTACTTCTCTTCAAAATATTTCGAATCAGTGGTATACAATTGGTGCTAAGTATAATAACTTGTTACAAAATGTAAAAAGTATCAGTCCTGAGGAGTTTACCTTTATTAAAGAAGATCTGAATACAGCTAGAGATAGCTGGCAGGATGTCGAGAATTATACAGAAAAATTACATGAGGATGCAGTGAAATAAAGTAAGACTCTAATCAGTGGGGTGGCCTCCACTGATTTTTTGTTTTGGTTGAAGTTTGAAACGAGGATAAATAGAGGTTTAAGGAACCTCATATGCTTTAATTCAAGGGACGGAAAAAAGAAATTTATTAATAGAGATTTTTTCCAAAATAAATAAAGTGAAGGATTTTACGGGCAGTAAGACTCCCATCTAACTTCATTACTTTTGCCGAATTTTAAGGTGGGAGTCTTACTGCGCACAAATAGCGGGATAAATTTGAATGCAGTTACTCTGAAAATGTTGGCTATCAATTTAGATGGTCGAATTTTCTGGAATAAAGCGGTATAATGCTTGTAAGTATGATGTATTTGAGTATAGAAAATGTAAGGAAGGATATATTTAGTATGGATAAAGAAAAACAACAACTAAGCGTTGAAGTTGCAAGATTATACTACCAATCTGATTATAGCCAACAAGAAATTGCTAATAAATTGAATATCTCCAGACCAACCATTTCAAGACTGTTAAAATATGCGAAAGAAAAAGGGTTTGTTCAAATTCATATAGCGGATCCATTTGCTGATTTAGATAATGTAGGTAACCTACTTAAAGAAAAATATAATTTATTAGAAGCGCACGTCGTATTTTCCCCTGTACCAGAGTACACGGCGATTACGGAGTATATTAGTAAGTATGCTGCTGAATATATGGAGAAGACTGTTACAAATGGTGATATCGTTGGTGTGAGCTGGGGAACCACTATGTATGAAATCGCGAGAAAAATTGTGCCTCAACATGTAAAAGGGGTAGAGGTTGTTCAATTAAAAGGGGGTATTAGTCACTCAAGTGTTAATACGTATGCGAATGAAACAATTGCTTTATTTGCAGATGCCTTTCAAACGACACCTCGAAATTTGCCACTCCCAGTTATATTTGATAATGCAGTGACAAAGGAATTAGTAGAACAGGATAGACATATTCATCACATTATTGAAATGGGAAAACAAGCGAACATTGCAATTTTTACTGTGGGAACTGTACGAGATGAAGCGTTATTATTCCGATTAGGTTATTTGGATAAGAACGAAATGGACATATTGAAAAATCAAGCTGTTGGTGACATTTGTTCACGCTTCTTTGATGGAGACGGTAATATTTGTAGTGAGGAAATTAATAAGCGTACAATTGGAATTGATTTAGAAGAATTAAGGTTAAAGAAACGTTCTGTTCTGGTTGCTGGAGGTTCTCGAAAAGTGAAGGCAATTGATGGTGCGTTAAGCGGTGGGTATGCAAATGTGTTGATTATAGATCAGCATACCGCGAAAGAACTTTTAAATTATAAAAAAGGTTAAAAAAGAAGGTTTCTCAAAAGTATAAATTTGAGAAACCTTCTTTTCGTATGTGGCTGTGCAACATGTGCGTTTTTCAATGAAAATTTCATGATGAAATAATGGTTTGGATAAGAAATTTGTGAAATAGATTTTTTTATCCCGCATTAACGGGCAGTAAAACTCCCACCTTAAAATTGGGCAAAAGCAAAGAAGTTAGGTGGGAGATAAGCTGCCCGTAAAAGCCCGATTGGTGAGGGCTAATAATCAGTGGGATGAAGAAAACCCCCACTAATTAAAGTTTCACTTTATGAATGAATAAATTTTGTGTTTTATGAGGGAGCTGTTAATATGGCAGCTCCCTTTTTGTGTAAATTTTAAAGACTTATTTCAATATCTCAAAAAATGTTGAACAAAATTTCAAAAGTGTGTTTACATTTGTTCAAAGTGGAGTTAGAATGAAGTTGTTAAAAGATATGAGGAGTGAAGAAAATGAACATTGCAAAATTAATTGATCATACAGTTTTAAAACCGAATACAACAAAAGAAGATGTTATGAAAGTTTTAGAAGAAGCAAAGAAATATAATTTCGCTTCTGTTTGTATTAATCCTACATGGGTAAAATTAGCCGCTGAAGAATTAGCAGGCCATGATGTGGATGTTTGTACAGTTATTGGATTCCCTTTAGGTGCAAATACAACTGAAACAAAAGTATTTGAAACGAAAGATGTAATTGCAAAAGGTGCAACTGAAGTAGACATGGTAATCAATGTTGGTGCTTTAAAAGATGGCGATAATGAATTTGTTGAAAACGATATTCGTGAAGTTGTAGAAGCTGCAAAAGGAAAAGCACTTGTAAAAGTTATTATTGAAACTTGCTTATTAACAGATGAAGAAAAAGTTCGTGCTTGTGAATTATCTGTAAAAGCTGGAGCTGATTTTGTAAAAACTTCAACTGGATTCTCAACTGGTGGAGCAACTGCTGAAGATATCGCATTAATGCGTAAAACAGTTGGAGAAAACGTTGGTGTGAAAGCATCTGGTGGTGTTCGTACACGTGAAGATGCAGAAAAAATGATTGAAGCTGGAGCTTCTAGAATCGGTGCAAGTGCAAGTGTTGCAATCGCATTAGATGACAAAAATGGTGTTTCAGATAATTACTAATCAATAAAAGCTAGAAGCAATAGGTACACGGGTGTTAAAAAGGCATGGTGTATCTATTGCTTTAATAATTGAAAAATATGTAAGCGGATACGGAAAAGGAAGGGAAGTTTTATGAAATACTTAGTAGGTATCATAGGTCTCGTAATTATTTTAGGTATCGCATGGCTTGCTAGTAATAATAGAAGAAAAGTGAAATATCGTCCTATTATAACGATGATTGTACTTCAGTTTATTTTAGGTTTCTTACTATTAAATACAAGCATCGGGAATGTACTAATTGCTGGAATTGCAGATGGTTTTGGACAATTGTTAAAGTATGCTGGCGATGGTGTTAATTTCGTATTTGGTGGTTTGGTAAACCAAAAAGAATTTTCATTCTTTTTAGGGGTATTAATGCCAATTGTTTTTATATCAGCTTTAATTGGTATCCTGCAACATATTAAGGTATTGCCATTTATTGTGAAATACATTGGTTTAGCTTTAAGTAAAATAAATGGGATGGGGAAACTTGAATCGTATAACGCTGTGGCTTCAGCGATTTTAGGACAATCAGAGGTGTTTATTTCTGTTAAGAAGCAGCTAGGTCTACTATCAGAAAGAAGATTATACACATTATGTGCGTCTGCAATGTCTACGGTTTCTATGTCTATAGTTGGATCATATATGGTGTTATTAAAACCGCAATACGTTGTAACCGCTTTAGTGCTTAACTTGTTTGGTGGTTTTATTATCGCTTCGATTATTAATCCTTATGAGGTTACTGAAGAAGAAGATATGTTAGAAGTACAAGAGGAAGAGAAAAAGAGCTTTTTTGAAGTGTTAGGGGAATATATAATAGATGGTTTTAAAGTTGCTATTACAGTAGCGGCTATGTTAATTGGGTTTGTTGCATTAATTGCTTTCATTAATGCAATTTTTAAAGGAGTAATTGGTATCTCATTCCAAGAAATCCTTGGCTATGTATTTGCGCCATTTGCTTTTATTATAGGTGTCCCTTGGCATGAAGCTGTTAACGCAGGTAACATCATGGCAACGAAACTTGTATCAAATGAATTTGTAGCTATGACAAATTTAGCACAAGGGAATTTTAATTTTTCAGGCAGAACAACAGCAATCATATCAGTGTTCCTTGTTTCATTCGCAAACTTCTCTTCAATCGGAATTATCGCCGGTGCTGTTAAAAGTTTGAATGAAAAACAAGGGAATGTAGTAGCAAGATTTGGTTTGAAATTACTCTTTGGTGCAACTTTAGTAAGCTTTTTATCAGCAACAATAGTTGGTTTAATATATTAAGAATTTAAGAGCTAGACGAATAAAAAATAAAAAGGATTGGTGATTCAGATGAGAATGGTAGATATTATTGCGAAAAAACGTGATGGTAAAGAATTAACAACAGAGGAGATTCAATTCTTTATCAAAGGGTATACAGATGGATCAATACCTGATTACCAAGTAAGTGCACTGGCAATGGCTATCTTTTTCAAAGACATGTCTGACCGTGAACGTGCCGATTTAACGATGGCTATGGTGCATTCTGGAGAAACAATTGATTTATCTGAGATTGAAGGAGTTAAAGTAGATAAACATTCAACTGGCGGTGTTGGTGATACAACAACATTAGTGTTAGGACCATTAGTAGCTGCTTTAGATGTACCAGTTGCAAAAATGTCTGGTCGTGGTTTAGGTCATACAGGTGGTACGATCGATAAATTAGAAGCGGTAGAAGGCTTCCATGTTGAAATTACGAAAGAGCAGTTCATTGAATTAGTGAATCGTGATAAGGTTGCGGTTATTGGACAAACAGGAAATTTAACACCTGCTGATAAAAAAATATATGCACTACGTGATGTTACGGGAACAGTAAATTCAATTCCGTTAATCGCAAGTTCGATTATGAGTAAAAAAATTGCAGCTGGTGCTGATGCAATTGTTCTTGATGTTAAGACAGGTGCTGGTGCATTCATGAAAACAGAAGAGGATGCGAAAGAATTAGCACACGCAATGGTACGAATCGGAAATAATGTTGGACGTCAAACGATGGCTGTTATTTCAGACATGTCACAACCTCTTGGTTTTGCAATTGGTAATGCTCTTGAAGTACAAGAAGCGATTGATACATTAAAAGGGGAAGGTCCAGAAGATTTAACGGAATTAGTACTTGTATTAGGTAGTCAAATGGTTGTACTTGGGAAAAAAGCGAATACGTTAGAAGAAGCACGTGAAATGCTAAAAGAAGTTATGAAAAATGGAAAAGCAATTGAGAAGTTTAAGGAGTTCTTGAGTAATCAAGGTGGAGATAGCTCAATTGTAGATCATCCAGAAAAGTTACCACAAGCTAAATATGTAATTGATGTACCTGCTAAAACTTCAGGTGTAGTCTCTAACATTGTGGCAGATGAAATAGGTATTGCTGCCATGCTTCTAGGGGCAGGTCGTGCAACAAAAGAAGATGAAATTGATTTAGCAGTTGGTTTAATGCTACGTAAAAAAGTTGGTGAAGCTGTAAAAGAAGGGGAACCACTTGTTACGATTTACGCGAATCGTGAAAACGTGGAAGATGTAAAAGCTAAAATTTATGAAAACATTTCTGTATCAGAAAAAGCTGAAACTCCTAACTTAATTCATACAATTATAACTGATTAATGATTCGTAGAATGGAATTTACTTTGAGGAGGAAATAATATGGATAAAAAAAGATATATTGAAGAAGCGACAAAAATGTTAGAAAAAGCTTATATTCCGTATTCTAAATTCCCAGTTGGCGCAGCGCTAGTTACGAAAGAAGGTAAAATCTATACAGGTTGTAATATAGAGAATGCTTCTTACGGTTTATGTAATTGTGCTGAGAGAACAGCTATATTTAAAGCAGTATCAGAAGGGGAACGTGATTTTAGTTATTTAGTAATTACAGGTAAAACAGATGGGCCTATTTCACCATGCGGAGCTTGTAGACAAGTCATTGCTGAGTTTTGTAAGCCTAAAATGCCAGTTTTATTAACAAATCAAAAAGGCGATGAAAAAGAAGTAACGGTTGAACAATTGTTGCCAGGTGCTTTTTCGATAGAGGATTTAATCTAATTTCAAATGAATATACGAAAGAAGCTGTCCTAAAAATATGTTGGGAGAGCTTCTTTTTTTGTGAAGAATATATTTTTATTAACCATTGGAATTCTGTTCATGAAAGACATTTTTCTATTTGAATGAGAATTTGCTGGGGTGATCGAACGTTTTGCAGGATTACTCTTTCTGTCTGCTTCTTATCTAGTTCAACCTCGTAAACTGTCCACAAGGTTAGGGGAAGTTCGCCTTAATGTATTGTACATCTATAAAGAGTTTCGTACTAAACGAGGGGGGCCACGAATAGGTTGGTAGAAGAGTAGAAGGAAGGGAGGGAGGTCTAAAATGAAACCGTATCACATCATTGGAAAAAGTATTAAACGAAAAGAAGGTGCGGACAAAGTAACGGGAAGAGCAAAATATGTAGATGACGAGATTGAGATAGGTACTTTATACGCAAAACTCTTAACGAGTGTGTATGCGCATGCTGTTATTGAAAGTATTGATATAAGGAGAGCTGAGGAAATCCCTGGTGTTCATGCTGTGATAACAGGAGCAGATTATCCTATTCTTGTCGGTTCTAGTATTGTAGATCGTCCCCCGTTAGCCTATGAAAAAGTTCGGTATTTTGGTGAGCCTATTGCACTTATCGTAGCGGATAGCGAAGCGATTGCTAAACATGCATCAGCGCAAATACGTGTTACATATAAGAAACTCCCTGTGGTTCATGCCCCGCTACAAGCCTATTTAGAAAGAGATATACTCGTACATGAAAACGTAGAGCAATATGAATTAGAAGAAGAAGTATACCCAGAAGCACATACAAACATTGCAAATAGAACAAAAATTCGTAAGGGAGATATTCGAGAAAGGTTTGCAAATAGTGAAGTTGTTGTAGAGGAAACGTTTTCTTTTCGGCAATCTGATCATACTGCAATAGAGACGCGATGTGCGAAAGCAGAAATTAAGCCAAATGGAGAGGTTATTATTCATTCTACTTCGCAAGCCCCTTTTGAAATTAAAAGATTGCTTAGTAAGGCGTTTCAAATTGCTGAAGAAAAAATAATTGTACATGTGCCTTTAGTTGGAGGGGCGTATGGTGGAAAAACAACGGTACAACTTGAGTATTTAGTATATCTTGCTTCTAAAGCAGTGGGGGGGAGGCGTGTTACCCTTCGGAATAGTAGAGAAGAAGATTTTGTAACATCGCCTGTTCATATTGGTTTACAAGCAAAAGTAAAGCTTGGATGTACAAAGAATGGGAAATTGCAAGCTGCCGAGATTTTATATTTATTTGATGGCGGTGCATATGCTGATCGGGCAGTGACCATGAGTAAAGCGGCCGGATTAGACTGTACAGGTCCATACTCAATTCAGCATGTATCGTGTGATTCGCTTTGTATGTACACGAATCATCCATATGCGACATCGTTTCGTGGATTTAGTCATGCCGAGTATACATTTGTAATTGAAAGAATGATAGATATATTGGCAAATAAAGTAAATATATGTCCGCTTGAGTTTCGTATGAAAAATAGAATTGAGCGAGGAGATACAACACCAACACAAGTATTAGTCACAAAAAGTAATACTGGGGATATTCGGGCGTGTTTACAAAAGTTAAAATCGCTTATTAGTTGGGAAGAAGGGAATCGTATTGTTTTACCAAATGGGAGGATACGGGCAAAAGGAATTAGTTGCTTTTGGAAAAATTCGACTACACCAAATAATGCTGGAGCGGGTGCGACTATAACCTTTAATGGTGATGGGAGTGTAAATGTCAATTGTGGTGCAGTGGAAATTGGACAAGGAACGAAAACAACTTTAACACAAATGGTTGCAGAAAAAATGAATATGAATGTTAAAGATGTATCTATTATGATGGAAGTCAATACACAAATAGCGCCAAAACATTGGAAAACAGCTGCCAGTCGGACGACACACCTTGTTGGAAATGCAGTTGTAAAAGCGACGGAAGATGTAATGAAGCAGTTACTAGATACGACGGCTAATGTACTTGGAATATCAGCAGGTGAATTAACAATTGCAAACAAGACTGTATATGTAAAAACAAATCCAGATATTTACGTACCATTTTCAAAAATTGTTTTTGGATATGTTGATTCGAGTGGGAATGTAGCAGGGGCGCAAATAATCGGAAGAGGTACATATATCTTTGAAGGAATAACAAAGATTGACTATGAAACAGGAAAAGGACAACAAGGACCAGAGTGGGGAGTGGGAGCACAGGCAATAGAGGTTGAACTTGATCCACAATTATATACGTATAAATTAATTAAAGCAGTAACGGTTGTAGATGCAGGAAGGATTTTAAATAGAAAGGGAGCAGAAACACAAATTATAGGGGCTATGAGTATGGGATTAAGTTTTGCGACGAGAGAAACATTTCACTATGACTTGTATGGGAGAGTTCTTAATAATCAGTTTCGTTCTTATAAAGTGATGCATTATGGGCAACATCCAAAATATATCGCTGAATTTGTGGAAGTACCGCATGATCAAGCTGCATTTGGATCAAGAGGGCTTGGTGAGCATGGAATTATCGGTATGCCCGCTGCTTTAGCGAATGCGTTATCTATTGCAGCTAGTATTTCACTTCGTCAATTACCTATTAATCCTGAATTGATTTGGAAAGTAAAACAAGCGGAGGAGAATGGTGTATATGATACCATTTGACTTTGAATATTATCGTCCGAATTGTATCGAAGAAGCAATCCGATTATTTCATCAGCTGGATAAAGAGGGGAAAAGGCCCATTTATTATGGGGGAGGCACTGAAATTATTACAATGGGGCGTCTGCAGCAAATGATTACGAATGCGGTCATTGATTTGAAAGATATTCCCGAATGTAACATTTGTGAATGGAATGACCAAAAGCTTATTCTTGGAGCTACATTAACATTAACAAAAGTTCAAGAGGAAAAAGTATTCCCTCTTCTTGGAGAAACTGCCGGAAGAGCTGCAGATCACACAGCAAGAAATAAAATTACGCTTGGTGGTAATATTGCAGGGAAAATTATTTATAGAGAAGCAGTGCTCCCTTTTTTACTAGCTGATAGCACATTTGTTATTGCAGGAAAAGAAGGTATAAAGTATATCAAGTCACAGCAAGCGTTTATTGAGAAGTTACAATTGCAAAAAGGTGAGTTTCTTATACAAATTATCACCAATCAAAAATATATAGAATCTCCTTATTACAGTGTAAAAAAAAGGCAATTAGAGAAAATCGATTACCCACTTGTAACGGTTGCTGCACTCAAAAGTGATGATACCATTCGAATCGCATTTAGTGGATTGTGCGCATTTCCATTTCGGTCGCTCGCGGTAGAATCGGTGTTAAACGATGGAAGTATACCAGTCAAGAAGAGAATTGAGCACGCCCTTTTTCATATTCCTGCACTTATATTGGATGATATACGAGGTTCGCGTGAGTATCGTAAGTTTGTTTTGAAACATGTGCTTTATGATGTATTAATAAAGTTTGAAGAGGTGAGGGGATAATGGGAAAGGGGCAATTAAGTCTTCATGTGAACGGCGAGGACAGAGAGGTCGTTGTTAGAATGGGGGATACGCTATTATATACATTACGACATCGACTTGGTCTAACAGGAGCCAAGCCAGGATGTGAAAATGGTGATTGCGGTGCTTGTACCGTTCTTGTTGAAGGGATACCTATTAAGTCTTGTATTATATTAGCAGTAGAAGCAATTGGTAAGCAGATTATAACAGTGGAAGGTTTACAAGAAACTCCTATTCAGAAAGCTTTTGAAGACAAATGGGCTTTTCAGTGTGGGTATTGTACGCCTGGGTTTATTATAAATTGTCATGCGCTTGTTACACAAAAAATGGATGTGGATGATTTAGTTATTGAAGAATGGTTAAGTTCTAATATTTGTCGGTGCACAAGTTATCAAGAGATTGAAGAAGCTGTGAAATCTATCTTGCAAAAGCAACGGGAGAATCAATAATGACTTCTGTTCATACTGTACTAGAAGCACTACTATCGTGTGAACAACGGTGTGCCTTAGCAACTATTATCCATGTGGAAGGTTCTGCATATTGTAAAGAAGGAACTATCATGCTTTTTTGTGAAGATGGAACAAAAGTCGGAATGTTAAGTGCAGGTTGTTTAGAAGAAGAGGTTTCTATTTATGCAGCCGAAGTAATGGAGAATCAAACATGGTCTATTCATCAATTTAATACGAGGGCAGAAGATGATTTATCTTGGGGAATGGGATGTAATGGTATCATTCATATATTAGTCGAGTATATAGATGAGGAGTACAAAGTTTTTTTGCAAACACTATATGAATATCTTAAGAAGGGTATTTCAGTTCGGATGATAAAAAATATTTCTTTAATACAAACATTATTTATTAGTGAGAATGGTGATACGTTTGGGAATGAAGAGGATTTGTTTCCAACTCTTTCCTTACATGGTTTACACGGTAAATGGTTTTATCAACACTTTACACCAAGGCCAAGACTTTTTATTTTTGGAGCGGGAGAGGATGCAACACCGCTTGTTCGGTTTGCAAAAGAAGTAAACTTTTTTGTAACAGTTTGTGATTGGCGTGAATCGTTATGTAATTCTTCACATTTTCCGAGTGCAGATGTTTGTATGAATGGTTTTCCAAAAGAGATTGTACCACAACTTCTATTAAGAGAAGAAGATTTTGTTGTGATTATGACTCATCACTTTCAACGCGATCAGCAGTTGGTTGAACTTTTATTGGAACAATGTGTTCGCTATATCGGTATTTTAGGTCCACGTCACCGCACTGCTCGTCTGTTAGAAGGAAAGGCGATACCTAAAAATGTTCATTCTCCGGTAGGGCTTGCAATTGGGGGAAAAGGGCCAACTGAAATAGCGATTAGTATAATAGCTGAAATCATCCAAGAATTAAGGGGGAAGTAAAATAAAGATTGCAGGGATATATTTAGCTGCTGGAAACAGTCGGAGGATGGGACCCGGAATACACAAGCTGCACCTTCCATTACAAGGGGAGCCACTTGGGAATTTAGCGTTACAAGCAGCAATTTCTTCAAGGCTCTCACATATTATTGTTGTTACGAATGAGCCTGCTTGGATGTTAAAAAGAATGCACCGTGAAAATGTGCACATTCTTTCTTGTCCAAATGCTTGTAGAGGACAGTCGTACTCTCTTCAATGCGGCATTGAGAAGGCGAAACGAATGAATGTAGATGGAGTGATGGTCCTTCTGGCTGATCAACCATTTGTGACAGCTGAATTTATTAATAAGATAATAGGTTGCTATGAGCAAAATAAAAACATTCATTTTGTAGCAGCGAGTTATAGGGGAATAAGGCAACCTCCTGTTTTATTTACAAAGAAAGTATTTCCACTTTTTCAAGCATTGAAAAGGGATGAAGGAGCACGCGCGATTTTTATGAAGCCTACGATAAATGGAATTTCATTGTTGTCTCAAAATGACAAAATATTTTTCGATATCGATACATGGGAAAAGTATCAACAGGTGAAACAAGAATATGCGGATTGATATGATATTTAAATTACAATGTAGTAGGTATAGAACAATGTCTATACTATAAAAAGAGCCAGAATTTCTCGATTTAGAAATTGGGCTCTTTTTATGTTGATACTATTTTGTGAAATTGGTCGTTTGAATCGATTTTGGATCTCATTTTTTAAGGTTCATACGACTTTGTGCATGCTGTAAAGCAAGTGGAGTAACATTTTCTTCATTAGGATCTATAATTGTTGTATTTAATAAAATGGAATCTAAACTCCCGCGAAATTCTTTCATATAGCTTTGTCTTAACATTTGTTGCTCCTGTTTTTCAGTTTCTTTTAGTCCGGAAGTTTTTTCTTTTTTCGCTAATTCATTAATACGAAATAATATATTTTTCATTTTGCTCACTCCTTTTAATAACTATAAATTAGCGACTTACTAATTTATAGTTATTTTAATGTTTCTTTTTGATTATGTCAATAGTTGTAAATGAAAAAGCCATCCTTTTCGCCAAGAAGGGTGGTTAACTATAGTACATTAGATTCATCCATCATTTTTATAAATGATTTCTATTAAAATAATTCATTTTATTTATTTGGGTTCTAAATATATAATAGCGATTAGGTGAGTGCAAAGGAACGGCTACTTAATGAGTAGTTAGGATAGAGAATAAATGATTTTTTAGAGAATCACTTAATTTGAAAATATGTGAGATTGTTCCTAAAACCATCTAATTTCATGAGAATGATTATTTTTGATATCTCGTTAAACAATGGGCTGCATTTTCGCGTAAGAAGAAAACTATGTAACTTACATATTCATTTTCTCATTATTATGGAGATAGGGTTATAATAAGAAAAACATCAAGAAATTATATGATCGTGCAACAGGAGGAGTAAGTATGGAGCTGCGCCATTTGAAAACTTTTATTATTGTAGCGGAAAGCGGTGGCTTTACACGGGCTGGAGAACAACTTGGGTATACGCAATCGACAATTACTAATCATATTCGATCATTAGAAGAAGAGATTGGAAATCGATTATTTGATCGTCTTGGAAAAAAGGTAATTTTAACTGATGTAGGGGAGCATATGCTTTCTTATGCGCATAAAATATTGGAATTATCAAATGAAGCATTGGAATCATCTCAAATGAACGGGAAATTTTCAGGGACAATACGCATTGGAGCGAATGAGTCTTTAATGATTTATCGATTACCTGCTGTTTTATATGAATTTAAAAGGAAGTATCCGCAAGTACATATCATTTTACAACCATCAGAGAGTCAAGAATTACACAATGAGCTAAAATCAGGAAAATTTGATTTTGCTTTATTTACACATCCGGAACAACTGGGTACAGACATTGTTACTCATTCTCTTGTTCAAGAGAAGATTGTGCTTATTGCTCCGCCCAAACATCCACTAACAAAAAAGGTGAGCGTTAGTCCTGCTGATTTAGAAGGAGAAATGTTGTTGCTTACAGAGCCAGGGAGTTACCGAGATTTGTTAGAAAGACGGATTAAAGAAGATGGTATTAATTGTTCTCATATTCATTTTTGGAGTATTGAAGCGATTAAGCAAACCGTTATGTGTGGGCTAGGGATATCTTATTTACCGTTTATAACGGTAAAGGAAGAAATCGAGCAAGGCAAGCTAAGCGTACTACCATGGACGTATAGCGAAGATTTCGTTACAACTGAATTGGCATATCATAAGAGTAAATGGTTAACTCCTACAATGAAGAAATTAATTGAAATGATAGAGAGACATGGAGAAAAATGGAAAGGATTTACTTGATTCTCTGATCTGAAAGTAGGCTGGAAAAATATACATTGGGGTAGATAGGGGGAGAAGTAATGAATGAAAGAGTAATGAATGAGAGAGTAAAAGAAGTAGCACTTGTCGTAATTGGATCATTATTGTTTGCCATTGGAATTAACTTTTTTGCTATTCCAAATCGACTATCTGAAGGTGGCGTTATTGGACTTACAGTTATTACATATTATTTGTTTGAATGGTCACCAGGTACTGTGAACCTTTTAATAAATGCAGTATTACTTGCAATTGGGTATAAGTTTTTTGATAAAAAGACAATGGTGTATACAATACTTGGTATTGTCTCTTCATCTTTCTTTTTATATATCACAGAAGATATTGCGACTCCAGTAAATCATGATACATTATTAGCAGCTCTTTTTGCTGGTGTTTTCGTTGGCGTTGGTTTAGGGTTTATGTTCCGTGCAGGTGGTACATCAGGTGGATCTGCAATCATAGCTCAATTAGCAAATCAATATTTGGGCTGGAGCGTTGGAAAAGGTGTATTGATTATTGATATCGTCGTTATTGCAGGTTCAGTATTTATTATTGGGCAAGAAAAGGCTATGTATACGCTTGTAGCAGTCTTTATAGGGGCGAAGGTTATTGATTTTATTGTAGAAGGATTGAATACAAAGACCGCTGTAACAATTATTTCAAACTATCCAGACATGATTAGAGAGTCTATTATGAAGAATATGATACGTGGTGTAACAGTACTAGAGGGGAAAGGTGGTTACACAGGAAATAACAAAGAAGTATTATATGTTGTCATCAATAAACAAGAGCTCATTCAATTAAAGAAAGTCGTGAGCCAAAAAGATGAAAATGCATTCGTTGTCATTCACGATGTACGTGATGTATTAGGTGGCGGCTTTAAAGCGAGTTAAAAAAGTTGGTCTTCAAATTTTGAGGACCAGCTTTTTTGTTTAAGTAAGTAAAAAATAATCATTAGTTTATAGTTTTAAGAAACAACGTCATAACAAATACGATAAAAAAAGCGAAACACTTTAATATATAAGGGTTTCGCTTGTATTTTGAGTATCGTTTGAATGCAGCATAATCTATGCTGTTGTATTCATTGGTTCAATGTCAAAAGAAATTTCTTTAGCTGCTTCTAAAGCTATTCTTTTAGCTTCTTGTTTAGAAAATGATGCTGCTAAAATGTAGCCGCATCGATCTCCCATTGATTTAGGTGGTTTTAGGATAGTTCCCTTTTTAGGTTTTATATATATTTCTTCCACACCTGGATATTTAGAACTGCGTTTTTTTCCTGTAACTCGAATTAATCTCCCTCTAGAATCGACTGTTAAGTAGTGCGTATACACATATTTATAATGTTTTTTATTCAGCGAAGGTTTATTTCCTAACATTAACTGAATCGTTTCCTGTACTAAGTTGATTCCATGTCCAACTTCAATCATACGATTCATAGCTCCGCCTGATATTCTCGGATTTATCTCAATTAACTTCCAAATACCATGTACTCTACGGAGCTCTAGGTGACAAGCACCATTTTTCATATCAAAAGCTTGTATAATAGAATGAGTAGCGTTGAGAAGACTATAATATAGTCTCGGGTCTAAGCGTCCTAACAAAGAATAACCAGTGACGATAAAACGTTCACCAAATGTAATTTCTTGTTCAATTACTGCAATAATATGAAGCTTTTTATTGTGAACTAAAACTTCAACTAAGTACTGCGGTCCATCTACATATTCCTCAAGTAGAATTTCTTCATTAGGCCGTTTGTTTAAAAGGGTTTGCATAGATGAAATTAACTGATTTCTATCCTTTGCTAATAATACATCTTTTGACCCTGCTGATTCAGGAGATTTAACGACAAGAGGAAAAGTCATCTTTTTAGTTTTAAGAAAAGATGATAAGGATTCTGTTGGTTTGTAAATTAAATAATTGAGCGAGATCGGTAAATTCTGAAGCACTTTACGGGTCAATATTTTATTTTCCATATGATAAATTGATTCAGTAGATACCATACTTTTACAGAACTTCTCGGACAAACATGCAGCGACATAAACAAAAGAATCCATAAAACTAAAAATTCCTTTTATATTTTTTCCTGTTTTTTCTAGATTTTGGATTATTGTACTTAAATTATCATAATCGTTTATATCAGTAAAAATCATCTGATGTACATCTGGAAATTCACTTCGTTCTTCAAGAAATCTTTTTTTTTCTGTTAACAAAATCGTAAAGAAATTAAGTTTCTCTGCTACTTTAATTGCTTCCCTACTCGATCCAGATTTATTTGTTTCAATAAAAACAATAGTATTCATAATCTTACCCCACCCTATCTTTAATCGCTTTTATAAAAATAAGCTCTGTTATCTATATAAATAGAATATAAAAATGGGACAAAGATTGTTCTTGATTTTTTGAAAATTGGTTAAATACGGAAAAATATGAATATATATAAGTTGAATTTGATCTGTATGTTGAAAAAGAACTTTAGAAAGAGGGGGAGGGAACCAATATGACTATAATTGGTATGCTTCATCATCGAGAAGATCCAAGAAACGTAAGGAAAGCATATGCTTGTGCCGCTGTAGCAAAAGCTGAAGGTGTCAACTTCTTTTACTTTACCCCAGGGAAAGTAAATATAGAAAATCAAACGATTTTAGGGAAAATCTATGAAAACGGCGAGTGGATTGAAAAAGAATTTCCTTTTCCCGATGTCATTTATAATGCAAGCGCTCCTGTTAGTGATAAAACTGAGAAAATCTTTGATTATCTATACGATAGGATTCCGTTCACAAGTCATTCGATTGGAGATAAATTAAGTGTATATAACAGAATTAAAAAAGCAAAAGAGTTTGAACAATATCTTATTCCTTTTTATAAATTAACTGATGCTAGGAAGTTTTTTGACGTGATTAAGCGCTATAAAAAAGTTATTATCAAACCAATGTCTGGACATCAAGGCGGAGGCATCGTTTTTATTGAAAAACAAGGGCAAGAGCATTACAAAATGAATGAGGCAGGGCAAGTCTCATCCATTAATGAAAAACAATTAATAGACTTTATATCTCATAAAATACAAAAACAAGCTTACCTAGTTCAACAATTTATTTCATGTCAAATGAAATCTGGTCATGTTTATGATTTCCGGCTGCATGTCCAAAGAAACGGAGAAGGAAAATGGGTCATTACTTCAATTTTTCCAAGGATAGGTCCATTGGGAAGCATTGTATCAAATATGGGTAGTGGTGGTTATAGCACGTATCTAGAAATTTTTTTGAAAACAGAGTTTGATGACAACTGGTACAATATTCAAAGGTATTTGGAGCGGTTTGCGGTAAGCTTTGTTAACCATTTTGATTCTTTATATGACAGTGTATCATTTGATGAATTAGGAATTGATGTTGGAATTGATGCGGACCAAAAATTGTGGCTGTTTGAAGTGAATTGGAGACCAGGTGCACCTAGTATATTTAATCTCGAATTAGATGTAGTTAGAAACACGATTCACTATGCTAGATATTTGGCCAATAAATACAAACAAAATAGAGGATAAAAACAAGGGAAACGATAGGGTGATGCTTTTTAAAAAATCAATATTAGTGAAGAGATGATTGAGAATGTACTACATGGCAATCTATACAATGGGATTGCAACATATCCCAATCGTTTATTTGCTACTGGCTTTTTTGATAATATGATATTGAACAATTTTGGAGTCCCTATTCAAGACAATGATCAACGATATACACTATTTATTCGTCAGGATATTCAGCATCAATTTGGAGAATTGTGTATTTTCTATGCTGTCTTATTAGGATTAATTATAGTATTTGTATGTCTGAGTGGAAATGGCGAGAAAAAGAATTTGCAGTCGAAATGAATATACGGGTATACGCACTAACAATTGCTTCATTTGTTGCAGGTTTGGCAGAATTAATAATCGGTGGAGTTAGTTATTTAGTTAACAAGAAATAGAATATCAGAAGAGATGTATAGTAATTGGAAGGCTCAATTAAAGTGATAATGCTTCTCTTGATAGAAGGGGAATTTATCTATATACTAGAGCCGAGTTTTATTTGAATTAAGGGGGCTTGTTGAGTGATTATATCGGATATAATATATGGAGAATTTGAAGTTGATAAAGTATTAGAAGAATTAATTTTAAGTAAGCCTGTTCAGAGATTAAAAGGTGTTCACCAAGCTGGAGCGAGTTACTTGATTAATGAGAAATGGAATGTAACTCGCTTTGATCATTCAGTTGGTGTAATGCTTTTAATAAAAAAACTCGGTGGTTCAATAGAAGAACAAATTGCAGGTTTGTTACATGATATATCGCATACTGCATTTTCTCATGTAATTGATTTTGTCTTTGATAATAAGGATGAGGATTATCATGAAAAAATATACAGTACTGTAATCGAAAACTCAGAAATTCCAGGGATTCTTGAGAAATATGATTACAATTATGAAGAAATTTTATTTGATGATTCAAAGTGGACATTGCTTGAGCAGTCAGCACCTGACCTATCTGCTGATAGAGTAGATTATACATTACGAGATATGTATGAATATGGATATATTTCTTTAAAAGAGGTTCAAGATTTCTTAAGTGATTTAATAGTTGTTGAGGGGAAAATGATTCTTCAAAACATTGAAATAGCTGAATGGTTTGTTAAAACTTATTATCAAGAAGTTATAGATTTTTTCATGAATCCTTTAAATATTTATGGAAATGATATTTTAGCTAGGGCTCTAAAGTTATCTTTAGATAAAAAAATTATTCATCCTGATGATTTTCTTGCCGAAGATCATGAAGTGATTTATAAAATGAAATTATCTAAAGATAAAGAAGTACATGCTTTATTAAGGCAACTTCATCCAAATGTAGAAGTAAAAGAGGATAGAAATGATTACGATTTATATCGTAAAAAGAAAGTTCGTCTTATTGACCCTTCACTTTTTATTAGAAAAGGCTTAGTTAAAGCGTCTATTTTATCAGAAGAAGTAAGAAATATGAGTAATATAGCTTATGAAAAATCTATAAGAGGAATGTATGTAAAGGTAATTTCTAATTAATTTATCCCGCATTAACGGACAGTAACACTCCCACCTCAAAATTCAGCGAAAGCAAAGAAGTTAGGTGGGAGATGAACTGTCCGTAAAGGCCCGATTCGTTCAACTAATAATCAGTGGGGGATGAAGAAAACCCCCACTGATTAAAGTTTCACTTTCTAAGGCTTCCTTTTCAATTCTGTCATATAAGTGTACGCTTGATTGATAATCTTTACTTAGGATTGATACAGCTTCAGATTTAGTCAAGGCAAGATGTTCATAAAACATTTTTCTAAACTCTTCTTTAGGTATATAAGGGTTTATACTATTTAAGAATTCAACAATTTCATCCGCATTCGTATACCATTTTTTCTCTGCAGTTGATGCAGCATTTTGATTGCCCGCTTTAGCCGCTTTAACAAGATCTGCAGCGATTACTAAGTGATCTTTTATTAAATTACCATATTTTGTTACTGCATTTTGACCGTAGAAAGGTTTGAGTGAATTTCCCATATCCGGAGCGTTTGGAATTTTCTTACGCGAGTTAAGATAGAGAAATTAAAACTGTTATATGCTTTTTTATATCTTCTTATTATTTTTAAATATATCTATTCTTCCATTTCTTAATTAAGAAAGAGTTAAGTCTCTTTTAAAAGATTTTCCCCATAGTAATAGTATAAGAACACAAGAAAGTTGGTATTTTCACATGAGTACAATAATAAAAACTATTAATTTAACGAAGGTATATGGTAATCAGAAATCAGCTGATAATCTTAATAATAAATGTATAGCGGAGACAGATTTATGGATTCATTGGTCAGAATGGTGCGGGTAAAACAACTACTATCGTTCATGATTGTTGGAAACCATATTTCACCTATACAAAATGTGAACATGTCCTATGTAATGTTCATTTTCTTCGTGAACTAAAAGGTGTGTTGGAACAAACCAACCAAAAATGGGCACAAAAAATGATCGATTTCTTGTTGGGGTACCGCCACATCACAATCAAGCTAAGAAAAGCAAATACCCCCAAAACGAGAAAATTGGCATCTCCAGGTGAAAATGTACAATTTTTTGTTTTGGGGGCGTTATAAAATTCTTAAGTTGATGGGCATGTACACAGACCCCTAATGAGGGATTAATAAAATTATTATATATGCATTTATAAATACGTATAGATCAAGTTGTAGCGAGACTTAAAAAGGACTGGGATGCTGAGATCCTTGCTTTTGACAAAGGTGAGGATCATATTATTAAGTTGGCTGATACATTAACAGAAGGAATCATTAAGCAATTTCCGCAGAAGTTCTAAATAAGAATCAACGCATATATTTTGTCTAAGTACAGTAACTGGGAAGTTTAATGTTGTATTCGTTAATAGTTAAGGAAATTAAAAAAGAAAGCAAAAACAGCTAAACATTGTTTTGGCTGTTTTTGCTTACATAATTTCAGTTAATAACCAGAGTCTTCTGAGGTAAGATTATCTATCATTTTATAATCGTACTTTTGTAATGGTTTTTCAGCAGGCCCCTCAAGTACTTCTCCTGTATACGAGAATCGAGAACCGTGGCACGGGCAATCCCAAGAACGTTCACCATTGTTCCATTCAACTTCGCATCCGATGTGAGTACAAGTTGTATCTACAATATGAAGCTTACCTTCTCCATCTCTATAAGCTCCTTTTCTATGCCCATCGATGTCAATAACAGCCCCTTCATCGTTGGATAGATCATTGATACATTTCTGAGGAATCTCTAATTTCCCTTTAATTAAGTGACCGACAACATTGGTATTTTCAACTAAGAAGTTCTTCAGACTTGGATTCATATGGAAGCGGGAAGGGGTATACAATTCCCGGTACTTGTTCTTTTCTCCAAATATAATATCTCGGAATAAAAGCGCAGCTGCAGTTCCGTTTGTCATACCCCATTTTCTGTATCCGGTAGCAATTAATACATTCTTTTGACCAGAGGTGATTTCACCGATGTAAGGAATCTTGTCTAGTGTAATTAAATCTTGAGCTGACCACCGGTATGCAATATTTTCGAGTCCGAAAACTTGTTGTCCGAATACTTCCAAGGCCTCGTAATGTTTTAATGTCTCTCCTCCTTGTCCTGTTTTATGACTTTCTCCAGAGATAAGGATCATTTCTTCCCCATTAATTGTTGCACAACGGAGAGATCGTTTCGGTTCATCTACACTAATATACATGCCACCTGGATAGTCTTTCTTTGGTTTAGCAGCAATAATATAGGAACGGTCTGCATGCATTCTTGTAGAGTAAAGTCCTGCACCTTCATAAAAAGGGAAATGAGAACAGGACAGAACGTAATTTCCTGTAACCCGAGCTCCTCCACGAGTAAGAACCACAGGCTGTCCGCCAGTCTCAATATTTATCGCTGTCGTATTTTCAAAGATGTATCCGCCTTTTTCTGTAATTATTTGTGTAAGATGAGCTAAATATTTGAGTGGATGGAATTGTGCCTGATTTTTCATAACAAGCGCATTATGTATTTCTAAATCGAAAGGAAGTTTGTTTACAAGTTTGCCTTCAATACGAAGTTCTTCATAGGCCTCTGCTTCTATTTCTAGTTTGAGTGCATATTCCTCTGTTGTGGCATACACATAGGCATCTTGATGAGTGAAATCACAATCAATATGATGTTTGTTAATCGTTTCTTGAATAAATTTTAAAGCATCGATGTTCGCCTCGTAATACAATCTTGCCATGGTTTTCCCGGTATATCGGATCAGTTCATCATAAATTAAATCGTGCTGGGCAGTGATTTTAGCTGAGGTATGTCCTGTTGTCCCGTTCAGTAATTTGTCTGCTTCTATAATAGCGACCTTCAGACCTTCATTCACCAAAAGATAGGCAGAAGTAATGCCTGTAATTCCGCCCCCTACAATAATGACATCGACTTGCATGTCCTTCTCCAGGCAGGGGTATTCTGGTAAATGAATAGTGTTTGTCCAATAAGATTCGGCGTTAAGGGGTAATTTTCCATTGTAATTATCGTTGTTGGTCACTATAAATCCTCCATCCAATGTTTTATAGGTTTATTATTTCCGTTTATTGTAAGTGTAAACTTTGAGTTTTGAAAACAGCAAATTATGATACCGTTTACAATAACAATATAAAAGTAACTACTCAGGTATATCTTTACAGATTTTATAGTTTAGTTTGGGGATTTATCGGTCACTTCGTCGATTTTATCAGTAGGTTTGCAGAATTTATCGGTCTGGGCTACTTGTGATTGATTCTTTATCGGCCTTTTGAGTGATTTATCAATTTAGATGTGCTTTTATCGTAACTAAACAGAAAATTAATTTGGTTTTTAGTGGATGTCTCTAGTTATCTTTCATTTTTAGGGGGCGGCTGAGTAGTTACAAATTATAAACACTCCTTAAAAATGGAAATGATACAATTTTAGGATTTTTAAGATGCGAAGAAGATTGACACTTATTAAGCTAACGGAGGCTTTAGTTTAAGAAAGATTACAAGTCCACATTAATTCATTAAAAGCTAAATGAAAATATAAAAAGTAGTACGTGCGCAAGCTGCAACAATGCATTTTTAAAATTTTAAAGTAAATAATTCGGAGTGTGTTTTTTCCCTGTGATGGACATTGTTTTTTGTTATAAGAAATACATCTCTAATTTGAACGTTTTTACATCGGTTACTTTTTCATAACACATTTGTGCTAGTGTTAAACACTTCCTTAAAACTACGTCCAATGCCTTACTATAGTAGCATTTTTTTAACGCCTTACTTTAGCTCAGTACAACGGATAACCTGTTTAATTAAAGGGAATTATCAAAAAGGGTACTATAAAACAGAACAAGCCCAAGAAATGGATAAGGAGTGAGCAAACGATGGACAACATGATAAATACGGACAGCTTTGGTTTGCAAGGCGGAACTGCTCAAAAAACGGTTGGCCAGTATTTGTTCGATTGCCTGAAACTGGAGGGCATTACCGAAATTTTCGGCGTCGCAGGGGACTATAATTTTACACTTCTTGATACTTTGGAGTGTTATAACGGCATCCGTTTTATAGAAGGGCGGAACGAACTAAACTCGGGCTATGCCGCAGATGGCTATGCAAGAATCAAAGGAATGTCCGCTCTTATTACGACCTTCGGGGTCGGGGAGCTCAGCGCCTGCAATGCGATAGCGGGAGCCAACAGCGAGCATGTGCCAATAATTCACATTGTGGGTGCGCCTCCTGAGAAGGATCAAAAAGAGCACAAGCTGATGCACCACACCCTAATGGATGGGAATTTTGATGTCTTTCGCAAGGTGTATGAGCAGATTACGGCTTATACCGCGGTGCTTACGCCGGAAAACGCCAAGATTGAAATTCAGGCTGCGATTCGCATTGCTAAGGAAAAGAAAAAGCCGGTATACCTGGTTGTGGCCGATGATTTAGTGACCAAGCCGATTAAGGTCCGGGAAGAGCCGGTACCGCCATATCCAACGTCCAACCTAAAAACCCTTCAGGCTGCGGTGAATCATGTCCATCGGCTGCTGGAGCGTGCCCACCGACCGGTTATCCTTGTGGATGTGAAAACCATGCGTTTCGGCCTTCAGACAGCAGCTCGGCAGCTGGCCGACGCCATGAACGTGCCTGTTGTAACGATGATGTTCGGGAAGGGGGCATTCGACGAAACCCATCCAAATTATATCGGAATGTACCTAGGCTCTTTCGGAGGTTCTGAAGTCCAAAGTACGGTGGAAAATGCAGATTGTATCATTGCGATCGGTATGGTATGGGCGGACACCAACACCGCGAATTTTACCGCAAAGCTGAACCCGATGGTAACTGTCAATATTCAACCAGACATGGTTAAAACCGCTGAGGCAGAATATCCGAATGTTCTTGCAGCCGACATGCTACTTGCCGTGCAGAAGGTGGGTTACATGGGCCAAGGTTTGGCAGAAAAATTGTCATTCCCTTACGATCAATTCACAACTAATGCTGACGGGCCTTTAATGGCGGCCGGCTATTATCCACGTTTTCAGCGCATGCTGAAAGAGGGCGATGTTGTGATCGCAGAGACCGGGACGTTCTATAATGGAATGGCGGAGGTGAGACTGCCGGGCAATGTAACATATATTGGGCAAGGAGGATGGCAGTCCATCGGTTACGCAACCCCCTCGGCGTTCGGTGCTATTATGGCTGCGCCGGAACGCCGAGTGTTGCTGTTTACAGGCGACGGCGCCCTGCAGCTAACAGCCCAGGAAATCAGTTCCATGCTCTATTACGGCTGCAAGCCTATAATCTTCGTCTTGAACAACGATGGTTATACGATTGAAAAATATTTGAATGTCAAAACAGAGGGTCAAAAGTATAACCAAATTCCTCAATGGTCTTACACCAGGCTGGCCGAAGCTTTTGGAGGCAACGCGTTTACCGTTACGGTCCGAACCTATGGAGAGCTTGATCAAGCTATAATCCAAGCTGAAACGGAAAGTACCGAAAGACTCTGTATCATTGAAATGATTGCAGGGAATCCAATGGACGCACCTAAATATATGCGACGGATGCGCAGTTATATGGAGAAGCAGGAAATGCAGCGCAGCCAGAAAAAGTCTCGAATAACAAGAATGTTCCTAAAAGATGAATCTAATCTTTAAAAGGGACCCTTAAAAAATAGTTATGTAGAAACTTAGCATTTTTAAGTCATCTCCTTCTATTAGCTCCCTAAAATTTGCTAAGCAATCCGTTCTTGTACTCTCAGATAGACAAAAAAACATCAAAATGATGTTTTTTAACTTAAGGGTCACTAAACATCTCCATTAAGTTAAAAAATTGGTTTTACCCTAAAGCGAAAAAAGTGAGCTTAATTTTTATAAATAAATGTAGAAAAAATTTCGTTTTAGTGCATTTTAAAATCTTAAGTTGATGGATGTGGGGGCCGTCAGGAAAATGCGGATTTACAACGGTAAGCTTATTTTCAAGACGATTCCCCCACTTTTAACAAGTGTAGCTTTGGAATAAAGTTTGATTAAATATACTTAATAAACCTTGATAAAAGAGCACATAGAAAAAGCGTGTTTTGAAAAAACTTGATCAAAATACGCTTTTTTTATATTCAATTGAGTCATTCTTTTATAAAAAATTTTGATGATTTTTGTGATTCTTTCTCAATTAAAGCACCCGATTATGGAAGATCTTATTCAAGATAAACCCCGTTACCTTAAATGATTAATTCACAATATTATTAAGTAAATTCCCTGGCCCTAATTTGATACTAATAGAACCGTTCTAATCATATTCTTATAATAGAAAACAATAAAAAGGGGTGGGAAGTTAGTTGATAAAAGTAAAGGTGAGTTTACGACCCATTGTAAGTAAGATAAATTTACCCACTGTTTTGAAAACAACTATACTTCCGGGTGACTCAATTGAAAGATTATTTATTGCAACCCAGGTAGGAGAAATCTTTTACATAGGAAACGGAGTTATAAGGACTTTTTTAGATATTCGCCCGCGAATCATAAAATTAGGTAATTCTGAACAAGGTGTTTCTGGTATTGGATATGATGAACGGGGATTGCTAGGGCTAGCGTTTCATCCGGAATTTTATGATAACGGTTTGTTTTATCTTCATTATTCAGTAGCTGGAACACAAGGTCCAGGGGCTTTTCCTGAATCTTTTAAGCCTAACCCGTGTGATCCCAGAACTTTAAACCTAAGATGGATAAATAGAGAAACTCAATATGATCATATTGATACAGTTGAAGAATGGATTTTACAATCGAATGCTCAACCTCAAAAAAGACGGACATTACTTAACATAAGAAGACCATTTTTTAATCATAATGGTGTCAATAGCTTAAACTTTTCACCTGAAACCGGAAAACTTGTTTTAACAACTGGAGATGGTGGATCAGGCTATGATCCATTTAATTTAAGTCAGGATGATATGGAGATAGCTGGTAAAATAATTGAAATTGATGTAGTTAAGAATACATTTATCAATAATCCACCCGTAGTCACGCGTTTTAATGAACTTCCCTTACCTATTCAGGAAACGCTTACGGTAATTGCCAAAGGGGTTCGCAATATAACAGGCATTTCATTTCAAAGGTTTTATAATCAGTATATCAAATATGTGGGAAATGTCGGACAGGATTTGGTAGAGTCGATTTTTTCATTCGTTCATTATAAACCAATACCGGTTACTCAGCTTATTCAAGCTTCTTTAATGAGATCTAAACCTGACCAAGAAGGGTTTATTAACTTTGGTTGGCGAGGGTGGGAAGGTGATTTTCCTACTTCGTTTATAAGGGGCTGTTCTGCAAATCCGACTTTGGATGAGAAAACAATTGCTTATTACAATGAAACAGTAAAAACTTCAGTGAGGCGTCTTCAGCCTTTAACTAGTTATTTTCATAAAGATCCCCGATCCGATAAGTTTGGAGGAACTGCACTTACAGGAGTCCAGCCATATATGGGGAATGGAATCCCAAATTTAACGGGAAGCGTTGTGTTTACCGATCTTGCCCAGAATGAAGAATCTCGACCTCCGGTTAGAGGAGTTTTAGCTTATACCAAGGCAAGTACGGATTGTAAACTAAATGATTTTAGTGTTATTGAAACCGATTATAATTTTGGATCTCAATCAGCTTATTATGTTAATTTGGGAACGAATCTGGATCAAACCAGATTATATTTAGGGGTTTATGGCTCTATGAAAGTGACTGATTTTAACCAAGGTACTATTTTTGAAATTGTTCCATGATTTATAACTATAAAATTCGACGGCTGGAGTATTTTTCATATATTTACTACATTTATGACGATAAAGACAAAGAAGGAAAAAATTTAAAATAAGGCTAATTGTAGCTTTAAAATTCTTTTATCGTATCTGTACGATACATCGTAATCCCCCTAGAAAAAGCTTCTATTTTTAAATATTCATGGAGAAACAGTCCTCATTCCAATTGATTACTAACAGGTAATACCGCATAAAACACAAGGGAATGAATAGTATAGAAAGTGATGAATTGGATATTTTTAGGAGGTGGTTTTAATCAGTCGGTTTGTTCGTTATTGGTATCAATCGATGATAGAGACAGATACAAACTATGTTCATGTAAGAAAAATGAATATTGCAACCAAGTTAGTTATTACAGCCTTACTTAGTACATTTGCCACTATGTTTCAATCAGCGGGGGGCTTTATGCCTGGTATAGGCTATCTGATTAGTTTTCTAGCGACATTACCAATTTTTTTAGCTACTTGCTTTTCTATCCGCCAAGGAATCCTCTCTTATACCCTTACGATTTTCCTATTATTTATTATTCAGCCGAGTGAACTAATTATCTTTCCCTTTACAACAGGTTTATTAGGTATAGCGATAGGTGTGGCCTTTTTACAATTGAAGAGGAGAATTGTGGTTGTTTCCTTTTCATCAATATGTCTACTTACGGGTATTATGGTGATTCTGTATGTATTCCGTTTTCCAGTGCTAGGTCCTACTGTTGATACAACTATGGATTCAAAGGTTATTGCAATAATATGTATATTGAGTTTTCTTTACTGCTGGATCTTCGCGGAACTTTGTAGAATACTCATGAATAGATTGTGTCAGGCATTGCCTTAACAGTTGAGTAAAATCTTTTTAAACGAATAAGCGTTGTAATGCCACATATATTTCAAAAGAAGGAGGAGACAAGATGAAGCTGGCGTTTAGTACAAATGCATTTACAAGATACACATTGCCCGAATCTATTTCAGAGATTGGACGTTTGGGGTATAAGGGCGTGGAAATTTTAGCGGATGTTCCCCATGCTTTTCCACCTTTACATACTGCCCCTTGGGTTAATGATGTGCAAAAAAGAATAGAACAATATGATCTCGAGGTATCAAACATAAACGGAAATACGGCAGCTGGATTTTTTTTGCATTCTACTGGAGAACCTACATTTGAGCCGTCCTTATGTAACGCGAGAGGAGAGGTGAGAAATCAGAGAATTGGATATACGAAGCAGTTAATAGATTTAGCTGCAATGGTAAATGCAAAAAACATCAGTATTACAAGTGGTAGGTGTCTTTCTGAAAACCCACCAGATCAGGCCATTAATCATCTGATAAACTCATTAATGGAAATTATGGACTATGCCGAACGACGCGAAATCAACGTAGGGATTGAATACGAACCTGGTCTTCTAATAGAAAACGGCAAAGAATTGAGTGAACTGATTCAAATAGTAGGGTCAAATAGGCTAGGAGCAAACCTCGATCTCGGGCATGCAGACGTAATAGGAGAAGATATTCCTGCTCTATTATCAAATTTAAAGTCACGAATATGGAATATCCATTTAGAAGATATCGCAGATCACAAGCACTATCATCTTATACCTGGTAAGGGAAACATTGACTTTAATCAATTGTTTAATCATGTAAAACAAATCGAATATACAGGATTCATTACAGTAGAATTATATACCTACAGCGACAATCCGGTTATGGCAGCAAAGGAATCTATCGAATTCCTTACACCATACTTTAAGAATAGCCATTTATGAGGGGGGAAACCTATGAAATATTTTGATCCGCATATCCATTGTTACTCCCGCACAACAGATGATTATGAAAATATGAGTCTGGCTGGCGTACGCGCTGTTGTGGAACCAGCGTTTTGGCTTGGAAGCGAACGCCGATATCCTGAGACCTATTTTGATTACTTCCAACATTTGCTTACCTTTGAGCCGCAGCGTGCTAAGCAATATGGAATCGATCATTATTGTTGTCTAGCTATGAATCCAAAAGAAGCAAACAACCTTGATATTGCCTATCAAGTCATCGATGGACTGTCCGAGTACTTGCAACATGAGCGGTGTCTCGCGATTGGGGAGATTGGTTTTGATAGAATTACTGTAGAGGAAGAAGCCGTGATGCGCAGGCAACTGAAATTGGCTAAGAATCTCCATATGTTGGTTATGGTACATACCCCCCACCAAAATAAGCGGGAGGGAACAAGAAGAACGATAGAAATCCTAAAGGAAGAAGGACTTGAACCTGACAGGGTATTAATAGATCATAATAATTCAGATACTATTGATCTTTCCGTCGAGTATGGTGGTTGGAGCGGGATGACAATTTATCCGACGAAAGTTTCAACTGGCGAGGCAATTGAAATCGTCGAACATTACAGCACAAATAAGATCATGATCAATACGGCAGCGGACTGGGGCCCGTCTAATCCTCTTAATGTAGTGAAAACTGCGTTTGAGATGAGAAAGAAAGGGCATGCGGAAAATATCATCCAAGAGCTGGTCTGGAATAATCCGGTCCGTTTTTATGAGCAGTCTGGAAAATTGAAACTAGATTCATAAGGGGGGGAAGACCATGAAACTCGCATATAGCAGTAATGGATTTAAAAGATTTGACCTGTTAAAAACAATCGACTTATTAGCTGAAATCGGATATGAAGGAATAGAAATCTTACTAGACATCCCTCATGCTTTTCCACCCGAAGTGACCAATGAGAAGGTAGACATGATTAAAGACAGGTTGAAGCAACGAAACATGATTATATCAAATTTGAATGCGTTCATGTTGTATGGAATAAAAGATAATTGGCACCCGTCTTTTGTTGAGGCGGATGAAGTAGAACGAAGGCAGCGTATAGAACATACGCATAACTGCATTGACTTGGCTCGAAAACTCGGTGCAAAGACATTGTCTACCGAACCAGGGGGACCACTCATCAATGTAGGAAGGGAATGGGCAAATAAAGTTTTTATTTCGGCAATGGAGGAATTAGCTGACCATGCTGAAAAATCTGGTGTGACAATTCTTGTTGAACCGGAGCCGGACTTGCTGATTGAAACATCTGATCAATTTATTGAATTCAAGAAAGCTGTTCCCTCCGAGGCAATTGAATTAAATTTTGACATTGGACATTTCTTTTGTGTTGGAGAGGATCCGGCTACATTAGTTCATAAGTTGTTGCCCTATACAAAGCATTATCATCTGGAGGATATTGCCGAGGACCGTGTTCACGAACATCTCATTCCAGGGCATGGTGCTATTCCTATTCTTGAAGTTTTACAATCTATAAAGAAAACGGGCTATGATGGTTTTGTTACCATTGAATTATACCCCTATGAAAGTCACGCGATACAGGCTGCCACGGAATCTTATGACTATGTGCAAAGCATCCTTAACAGCCTATGAGAAAGATTCGCACTTATTTTGAGCTCATACGATTTCCGAATACCTTTACAGCTATGGCAGATATATTGGCAGGTACTTGGATTACAGGGGTAGTTTTAGATCAGAGCTACTTCATTCAGATTATCCTTCTCATATTTGCAAGTGCATGTATATATGCGGCAGGAATTATTTTAAATGACTTTTTTGATTTTGAAATAGATAAGAAAGAGCGGCCTGAAAGACCCTTAGCGTCTGGCCGCATCTCACTTCGTTCAGCGCTGCGTTTTAGTCTTGTACTCCTTATGGCTGGCGTTGCATCTGTATGCTTTGTGTCCAAAATAAGTTTTTTGATTGCATGCATTCTCATGGTTTTGGTATTCGTTTATAATCGCTATTCAAAGCATCATGACGTATTTGGACCGTTGACAATGGGAATTTGTAGAGGAGTCAATTTGTTATTAGGATTAAGTGTGGCACCAGATAAGTTAGCGCAATTTTGGTGGATAGCGGGATTAGGATTTATATATATTTTCACTGTTACTGTGATGTCCAAGGGTGAGGTTGGAAACGGCAGCCATCCGAATCGAGTAAGAATTATGGCAGGGGCGGTTTTAACGTGTGCTATTGTTATTCTATTCTTGCAATTCGATGGTACAAGGGGAGCAACAGTTATTGCTGTAATCTTTTTTTTGTTATGGACTTTTTCAGGGATTGTACCGGCACTAGCAAAGCCGACATCACCTAACATTAGAAAGGCTGTCGGAACATGTATACTAGGTCTTCCGTTATTGGATGGGGCGATTGCTGCTCCATTTGGAGGATGGCCAGCATTTCTTTCTGTATCCTCTTTCCTAATTCTGAGTTATATCATGTCTCGTATCTTTCCGGTCACATAGATGAAAGGATGGTATCTTTGGAGAACAAAAACGTGGTTGTATTAGATATTATCAGTTTGACAGCGGAACATCTGAATGACGTCGAATTAACTCCGAATATTCAGGAATTATTAGAGGATGGTCAACACGCAAGAATTAAACCAGTATTTCCCGCTGTAACCGGTTCAATACAAGCTACTTATATCACTGGAACTCCACCAGCTGAACATGGCATTATTTGTAACGGCCTCCCAAACTTGGATACTAAAGAAATTACAATGTGGAATCAGACGATGGTTCCAATTCAAGGCGAAAAAATCTGGGAGAAGTTGAAGAAAGAAGACCCGACAGCTGAAACAGCAGTGCTATTTTGGCAGTTCAGCAAGCTGAGCACAGCAGACTATGTAGTTACACCTGCCCCTATCCATCTCGATAAAAAAATGATCTTGTGGTGTGATTCGAAGCCGAGGGACTTATACGGAAAATTGAGGGAGAAATATGGGGAATTTGACCTAAAAAGTTTCTGGGGCCCACTCTCCTCTGTCAAGTCCAGTGAATGGATCTTACATGCAGCAATAGATGTATTAGAAGACTACAAACCAAGATTATCGCTTGTATATTTACCCAATATAGATTATAACGCGCAAAGGTTTGGACCGAATAGTGAAGCAGCAAGAAAAGCGATTAAAGAAATTGATGATTTGATTGGAAACTTTATTGGGCAACTGGAAGAGCGCGGATTGAGGGATCACACACGTCTTGTTATCTTATCAGAATATAACTTCAAGTCAGTTAACCGACCTATCCTTATCAATCAAACGTTGAACAAAGAGGGATATGTGGCAATCAAGCATGTTGAAAATATGGATTTTCTCGATTTAGAGATGTCGAGGGCCTTTGCTTTGGCAGACCATCAATTGGCACATGTGTATATTCAAGACCCACATGATATAGAGGCAGTTAAGGAAATTCTCGAAAAAATCCCAGGTATAGCCGAGGTATGGGGAGAGGAGGAAAAGCGAGCTCATAAGATTGATCATGAGCTTTCAGGTCAGTTAGTTGTAATTGCAGAACCCGACAGCTGGTTTGTGTACTACTGGTGGTTGAATAGCGAACAGGCACCAGAATTTGCATACACTGTGGATATTCATAGGAAGCCCGGTTATGATCCAGTTGAGCTGTTTGTAAATCCAAAAACATTCCAAATCCCACTAGAGCCGGATCGAATCAAAGGATCTCACGGTTTGCCGCCAAAGGATCTCACGGTTTGCCGCCAAAGGACGAAGGGGATTATGTATCACTTGTAGTAACAGGGAAAGATTTTGAACTTCCAGAAACATTAGAAGCGACCGAAGTCCATGACTTATTGTTACAACTTTCAAGAAAAAAGAAGAGGTGAAAAAGTGACATATCAAACGGGTGTGTTATTCGTGGGGATACTGGGTGCGGTTGCAACAACAACGATTTCCGGACTTTTTGCAGTCAATCAAAATCTTGCTCCGTTAAGGGGAGTTATTTCTTCAGAGAGGGAATTTGAGACGCTGCAGCTAACTCCGCTTGATCAGATTGCTTTTGGTGGATGGGATATACAAAAAGATTCATTGATAGAAGCAGTAAAAAGACATGGTATCATTCAAGAGCCTATTTTGCAGAAGATTGAAATAAATCTCAATGATGTTCCTGTTTGGCAAGCGCCACTGGCTAATGTGAATGATTTTGTCAAAGGAGTATATAGATTGAAAGGAGAGCCTGAGACTTTAGAGAGTGCAGTGGATAAGATCCAAGAAGACATCGAGGCATTTAGGAAAAAATATGATCTTGAGAGAATTGTTGTGATAAACACCGCTTCAACAGAAGAAAAAACAAAAACTCATTCATTATATCAATCATTAGAAGCATTTGAGACCGGATTAAGGGGAAATTCACCGGATATTCGACCAGGTATGCTTTATGCTTATGCGGCAATGAAGGCAAAATGTGCTTATGTGAACTTTACGCCGAGTGTGACGGCTGAGATACCGGTGCTGCAGAAGCTTGCAGAAACTCTGGGTGTTCCGATAGCAGGGAAAGATGGAAGGACAGGACAGACTTTATATAAACATGTTTTAGGGAAAATGTTCAAACAGCGAGGGTTGAATATTGTCGGATGGTACAGCACGAATATCCTAGGGAATCAAGATGGTGAAATTTTGGATCATCCAAGGCATTCTTCAACAAAGATTGATTCAAAGTCCATTGGATTAGAACGTATATTAGGCTACAGTCATTTTGATCATAAAGTTAGAATTGATTATTTTCCTATCCGAGGAGATAGAAAAGAAGCATGGGATACGGTTGACTTTGAAGGGTGGTTAGGAGAGAGGATGACAATGAAAATCAATTGGCTAGGAATTGATTCTATTTTAGCTGCTCCCCTTATAATTGACCTTTCCCGGTTTATGGATCATGCACTTCAGAAGGGGAAGACAGGAATAATGGAACACTTATCACTCTTCTTTAAATCCCCAATTGGAACAGATGAATATGCCCTTGATCAGCAATACCAAACGTTATTGGAGTATGTGAAACGTTTTGAATACAATGCTTAATCTCCTTGGTGGCCTTGACTATGTTGGAAGTCAAAGCAAATGAGCTGTTTCCAATCAGTAAGAAGTGCAATTGGAGCAGTCAAAGAGGCTGTAGAACAAGGGAAAATAGTATACTTCCATTGTTCAGGTGGACGTAATCGTACAGGTACAGTTGCAACTGGTTTATCATTGGCGCTCGGGCATGCTTCTAATGTAGATGAAGCGGAACAACAAGCAAAAACGATCCGTCCTGTCACTAGTATTAAGCCAAAATTAAAACAAGTGCTAACCAATCTGTACCAGAACTAACAAAAAGCATGAATAATGAGTATCTGTATCAACAAAAAGGGCAAATCTCCTAAAGATTTGCTCTTTTTATTGATAATTTACATATTCTTCAACTTCTTTAATTAATTGAGTTGGTCTAACTTTTAGAGTTCTAGCTAAGGAAAATAGCGTATTTATTGTCGGTCTGCTTTGTCCTCTCTCTAAATGGATTTGAGTCAATATTTTGGACACAAAAAAGTTAAATCTAAGCTACATTTTTAGCTAGATCTTCTATTGCTTGGGGAGTTTTATAACCAATGCTACTATGGATTCGCTTGCGGTTATAAAATCCCTCAATATATTGAAATAGTGCTAGATTTGCTTGTTCAAATGTGACATATTGTGTACCATACACTTCTTCTTTCTTTAAAATCTCATTCTCCTCTTTCAGACGAAGCATTTCTTTTTGCATTCGTTTCAGGTCTTCTGGAGTCATTTCTTCCTCATCAATCGTTGTGATAGGAGAATATTTTTTAATTCATTTATAAATTGTTACTTCTGATACACCATACTCGCTGCTTAACTCTTTAACAGATCGGTGTGAATGATATAATTCAACAGCCATCTAGTGGATAGGTTGGTAGAGAAAATAGGGGTTTTACAAAGTAATTTAGCAGATATTTCAAGGCAATTGGATCAGAAAAATGATATAATAAAAAACTTGGAGAATGAAAATGAAAAATTAAACACGTTATTAGATGGATTTTTTTATATGCTTGTTGGATCAGAAAAAGAATTAAAAAAAGTAATAAATACAGGGGAAACAAAGTGTGAAGCAATAAATTATGCTTTGACAGAAACTTTTGGTAATCCTATTATGTATATTGAAAAGTTTAGTGAAAATGTAGATATGAGTAATCCAAAAGAAGATCGAGATAACATTATACAATTAAAATCTGAAAATAGTATAAATATTCAAAAAGATGATTATGATTGGTGAAAAATCTTCGTTTTGAATATTTTTTTGACTTTTAAAAAAAATCGAGAAGTGTTAATACCTTATTTTATAAGGAATAAAGGAGAGTGACCTATAAATGGGATACGTATTAATACTCGCCGAGAAACCAGATCAAGGTTTGGCCCTTGTTTCTCAATTTAAATATCGCCGAAAAGACGGCTATTTAGAAGTAGAAGCAAATGAGTTATTTCCAAATGGAGCTTACTGTACATGGGCAATTGGTCATTTGACGCAGTTATGTAATCCGGAATATTATCACACTGAGTGGAAAAAGTGGTCACTCGATACATTACCAATGATTCCGGAACGTTTTCAATTTGAAGTTACAAAATCAAAGTATAAGCAATTTAATGTTGTGAAACAGCTGTTACATAATCCGCAAGTGACGGAAATTATTCATGCAGGTGATGCGGGGCGTGAAGGGGAATTAATTGTACGAAATATTATCAATCTTTGTAACGTGCAAAAACCGATGAAACGTCTATGGATCTCCTCCTTAACGAAGCAAGCGATTTACCAAGGATTTAAAAATTTACTTGATGAAGCAGATACAATCAATACGTACTATGAAGCATACACACGATCATGTGCCGACTGGGTGGTTGGGATGAATGCATCGCGTGTCTTTAGTATTTTGCTAAAGAAAAAAGGAATGAATGATGTGTTTTCGGCTGGTCGTGTACAAACACCGACATTAGCTTTAATTGTGAAACGTGAAAAAGAAATAGAAAACTTTAAATCAGAGCCGTTTTGGGAAGTGTTTGCAACTTTTAATATAGAAGGAAAGAAATATGAAGGGAAATGGGAGAAAGATAATGAGTCCCGTTTAAAAGACCCTGATATGGCAAATAAAATTGCAGCATTTTGCCAAAATAAACCGGCTGAAGTAAAAGAAATGAAAACGGAGCGGAAGGAGTTTCAACCACCGTTTTTATTTAACTTATCATCACTGCAAGCAACAGCGAATAAAGCATTTAAGTTTTCACCAAAAAAGACTCTTGATATTACACAAGCATTGTATCAAAAAGGTATTGTGTCTTACCCACGTTCGGATTCTAACTATGTAACACAAGGAGAAGCAGCAACGTTTCCTGACATCTTACAAAAATTAAGCCAGTTTGAGGAATATAAAGAGTTATTACCGGCGCCGATTGAGTCCATTATGAATAATAAGCGATATGTGAATGAGAAAAAGGTTACAGATCACTATGCAATTATTCCAACAGAACAAGTGACAAATCCAAATAAACTATCTGGCGATGAAAAGAAAATTTACGATATGATTGTAAGGCGTCTCATTGCGGCTCATTATGAAGTTGCGATCTTTGACTATACAACAATTACAACACTTGTTGATAGCCGTGCTGAATTTATTTCAAAAGGGAAACAACAAATTCAAGAAGGATGGCGCAAAGTTATTTTCCAAGATGATAAGGACGATGAAACCATTCTTCCAATCGTAGCAGAAGGTGAGCAAGGAAAAGCTGTAACGGTGAAAGTGAAAGAAGGAAAAACACAGCCACCAAAGCGTTATACAGAAGGGCAGCTTATTACGCTAATGAAGACAGCTGGGAAATATTTAGAAAATGAAGAGCTAGAGAAAGTATTAAAAAAGACAGAAGGGTTAGGCACTGAGGCAACCCGTGCAGGCATCATTACAATGCTGAAAGATCGTAAGTATATTGATGTGAAGAAAAATCAAGTGTATGCAACAGATAAAGGAAAAGTATTAATTACCGCAATTGGTGATAAAATTTTAGCTTCTCCAGAAATGACTGCGAAGTGGGAGCAGCGTCTTGCTGAAATTGGGGAAGGCATAGCTTCTCCAGCAACCTTTATGGAACAAACGAAAAAGCTATCAGCGAAAATTATTGAAGATGCAATTGAAATGTCAGAGAAGTGGGATTTTACTGGATTACATGTTGAATCAATTGAACGTAAAGGATCGAAGTTTACAACAGGTAAAAAAGTAGGGGAATGTAAAAAGTGTGATGGTGATATAATCGATAAATCAACTTTTTATGGGTGCTCGAACTATAATACAACACAATGTGATTTCACGATTTCGAAAAAAATATTAGGGAAAACAATTTCGCAAAAGAATATGACTAAGTTATTAAAAGGTGAACAAACAGATTTAATTAAAAGTTTTAAGAAGAATGATAAAACTTTTGATGCGAAATTAGAGTGGAAAGAGAATAAAATCAATTTTGTATTTGAGAAGTGAGAGTGTTAACAAATAAAAAAGTCCTTTACTGTGTAAAAAGGTTCTGTAACAAG
>NZ_CATKPV010000060.1:0-58968 GCF_949768135.1 Bacillus sp. IT-79MI2
TCCTTATGTTAACATCTTCGTTTTTTGATGTCAACTAAGTTTTTTAATTTCTTTTTTCGCTTTCTGCTGTTCCGCATCAGCGACGGTTATTAATTTATCATATATCAACTACTTGAGTCAACACTTTTTAATAAAAAATTCTTTTTCTTACATAACGGATGCATTCTTCTGCATTTGCTACTCTTCTAAATAAACAAAAAAGAATTTTATATCGTTCTTCCATTGTCTTTTTTACGACATCATGTATTCGCTCGTCTGCAAAATCAAATAAAAGCTCATCCAGCTCTCTCTTCAATACATATTCTATTTCTTTCTGTTCTTCTTTTGTAATCATAATCCCAAGCAAACTATCACCTCAACAATTACTCATATGCCTATATAAATACAAATTGAAAAACCAACATAAACCCTAATCTTTAGGTGGGAGAGAACATCCGGTCATGCATAGAAGCGATCAGACCCTCTTCCCGCGCCCTATGCCAAGTTAAAACAAAGAGTGAAACGAGTGCAGGTCACCCTTTGTTCTTCCTAGCAGCGACTTATATGTTAGAAAATCAAAACATATATATACACAAAATAGCGTAATATATTCATCAACTCTAATGACGAATGCATCACCACCAAAATTACAATTCATACTATATTGTCCATTATATCCATTTCCTACGATATTAATCGTTCAGTTCTCTTTTCAACTTTTTGAGCATATAAGTAACTGAAAAGGATTGGACAAAGGGGCGGAGTATTATGTTTTTCTTTTTTATAACAAGTAAACGTAAATTTAAGCACATTAGTTTAATTATCATACTGTCCTTATTTACAGCGTGGCTTCTTTTTTTAAAGACATATTCTCATCAATCGGCTTTTTCAACTGCAACTGGTCCAAAAGTCATTTACAAAGGCGATACCGCAAAAAAACAAGTTGCGTTAACATTCGATATTAGCTGGGGAGATAAAAAAGCAGTTCCTATTCTTGATACTTTAAAAGAAAGAGAAATTAAAAATGCGACTTTCTTCCTTTCTGCAGCATGGGCAGAAAGGCACCCCGATATTGTCGAACGGATTATACAGGATGGTCACGAAATTGGCAGTATGGGATATAACTATACATCTTATCCTTCTTTGGAAGCGAACGAAATGCGAAGAGACCTTTTACGTTCGCAAGATGTATTTACAAAGCTTGGCATAAAACAAGTCAAGCTCTTGCGGCCTCCTAGTGGGGAATTTAATAAAACAGTTCTCAAAGTAGCAGAGTCTCTTGGATATACTGTTGTACACTGGAGTAATAATTCAAACGACTGGAAAAACCCTGGTGTAAATAAAATTGTATCAACAGTCGCTAACAATTTACGAGGTGGAGACATCGTTTTATTACACGCTTCCGATTCGGCACTTCAAACAAATAAATCTCTACCGCTGCTCCTGCAGAAATTAAAAAGCGATGGCTATGAGCAAGTATCTGTATCACAGCTTATTTCTAACACAAGTGCAAGAAGTAATGACATAAAGTAAAACTTTAATCAGTGGGGATTCTCTCCACTGATTATTAGCCCTCACCAATCGGGCTTTTATGGACCGTTCATCTTGCACCTAACCTCTTTAATTCCGCTGAATTTTAAGGTAGAAATGTTACTGTCCGCAAATAGCAGGATAAAAATCCCCATACTAAAAAGGATACAGCACCCCATACGAAAGGTGCTGTATCCTTTTTCACTCGTATATTGTTAATTAACTAACTGACTTACTTCTTTGTCCTATTAAACGATGTAATATGAGTAACTGATATGCATTACACAATAAAAGTGGTATAACCATCAAATATAACCAATCAGTATCATTAATCCGAAGCGCCGGTACCCATTCAAGGATTGTTACGACAACCATAAAGAACAAAGCCGGTATAAACGCTTTTTTATTCGTCTCTTTACTCTTTATATAGGCTACAAGTGCTCCAAATAAAAACAACATTCCTGCTACAAGAATATTATTCCCAAACGAAACATCTCCATTTGCAACGAGTACCGATCTTAAATAAACAAAATCAAAAAGTACAAATGCAATGAAAAAGAGCTGAACTGCGTTCCAAAGAGCAGACGATCGGAACATTCCTAGCCCAAAACGATGAACTGTTAAATACGCAAAAAAGCCCATTTGACTAATTACACTAAAAATAAAACCAACGCCAAGTAACCAAAAAGAAATTATTAGAATCTCTTTACCGTCAAAATTTTGAAAAAATTTAGCGTACTTGTCCCATCCTAAAATAAAACCAATAAGGATTGTACTAATCCCCCCAAGTAGCAACGTCGTTAAAAATAGTCGTACCCATTTTCGGCTATTCACAACACATCCCCCATTATTGATATATTTCTACTTAAATTGTATCAATGACAATTTCAAAAAGCTAGCCATGAACATGTATAAATTCCTCTAAGATATTTATATTAAAAAAGAGAACTGTGTTGAAAGGAGCTCCAGCTAATGAAACGGATGCTGCTCGTCTTAGTTTCTTCACTTCTTTTTACTGTACTTGTCGCATGTGCACAAGGAAAAGAAGCGAAATCTGAATTAGATTACGATCAAACAAAAAAAATGATTGTCGATATTTTAAAAACCGATCAAGGAAAGAAAGCAATTCAAGATGTATTAACAGATGAGAAAATGAAACAAGCACTTATATTGGATGAAACTGTGGTCAAAAAAACGATTGAAGATGCGATGGTATCCGAAAAAGGGCAGCAGCTTTGGGAAAAACTATTTAAAGACCCAGAGTTTTCAGCGAAATTCGCAAAAAGTATCAGTAAAGAACAAACAGCCTTAATGAAAACTCTATTAAAAGACCCTGAATATCAAGCAGGCGTTATAGAAATTATGAAAAATCCCGAAGTAGAGAAGATGATGCTACAAACAATGAAAAGCAAAGAGTATCGTCAATATTTACAACAAGTATTAACAGAATCCGCTGAAAGTCCACTCTTCCAAACTAAGATAATTGATATCATTAGCAAAGGTATTGAAAAAGCCGAAAAGAGCGGCGGCTCTGAAAAAAAAGAATCTGGCGGAGAAGGCGGTTCAAAAGGCGGAAGCAAAGAACAAAAATAAAACAACTCCTTGCACATAGGAAACTCCCCATCACCACATACAGGATGGGGAATTTTTCTACTTGCATAAATTTATTTTTGTTTAACTGATGTTCTATCAATAACTTGCTCAGCTATCGTCCGATAGATGACACCCGTTTTATGTGTATCCTCGTATACCGATGGCGCAAAATCTTCTTTATTCCAATCTGGTTGCTGAAGTGGAATTCGTCCTAATACATCTGTTTGTAATTCTGCGGCTAACTTATCTCCTCCGCCTTTTCCAAACACATACTCTTTCTCACCGGTTACTTTACTCTCGAAGTAAGCCATATTTTCAACAACCCCAAGAATACTATGTTCAGTACGAAGTGCCATAGCGCCTGCACGAGCTGCAACAAATGCCGCTGTTGGATGAGGCGTTGTTACAATAATTTCTTTACAAGATGGTAGCATTGAGTGAACATCTAAAGCCACATCCCCTGTACCTGGTGGCAAGTCTAATACTAAATAGTCTAAATCGCCCCATTCCACCTCTGTAAAAAAGTGATTTAACATTTTACCAAGCATTGGCCCTCTCCAAATAACAGGAGCATTGTCTTCTACAAAGAAGCCCATTGAAATTACTTTTACCCCTAAGCGCTCCACTGGAATAATTTTATCGCTCCTTACGATTGGACGTTTTTCGATTCCCATCATATCAGGCACACTAAAGCCATATATGTCAGCGTCAATAATACCAACTTTCTTTCCTAAACGAGCTAATGAAATCGCAAGGTTTACAGAAACAGTTGATTTACCAACTCCGCCTTTTCCACTTGCAACTGCTAAAAATGTTGTTTTAGAATGCTCTGATAATAAAGATTGACTTTCTTTCTCTTCTTGCGGCGGCGCAAACTGCGCTAGCTCTTCCTCTGTAAATTCAGCGAAACGCAAACCAACCGTTGCTGCTCCAAGTTCTTTCACAAGCTTCACAATAGTAGCCTGCAATTGCATTTGTTCGGCAGTCCCTGTTTTTACAATTGCAATTTTAACACTGACATGCTCTTTCTCAGGCTTTATATTTACCTCTTTAATTGCATTTGTTTCTTTTAATGTTTTATGTAGAAATGGATCATTAATCCCTTCAAGCGCCTCCACTACTTGCTCTTTCGTTACCATAATCGGCCCAGCCCCCTGTATGAAAAATAAAGTCATGTTAAATAAATTGGGTTTATTTATTTTCATTTCCAAAATAAATGCGTTTACATTTCCAGTATAACATATTTTCCGAAAACTTCGTTAACGAGAGGAACTCAAAAAACCCTCCTTACTCAGGAGGATTTCCTTTTTCCGTAAAATAACGTAGTATTCCCCGGTATATCGCAGCTGCAACCTTTTGCTGATACTTCTCTGAATTTAACATATATCGTTCATTTACATTCGATAAAAAACCAGCCTCAACTAAAGCACCTGGTGTTTTTGCATACTTAAGTAAATAAACACGGGAGATTGTTTTAGCTGAGCGGTTCGTATTTTCTAGGCTAGTTCGCAATTCAGCCTGTATAAACTTTGCTGCACGCTCATTTTCAATTAAAGAGCGATAATAAAACGTTTGTGCTCCCTTCGAACTACTGCTAGGCAAAGCATTTAAGTGAACACTCACAAAAAAGTCTACATCCGGCTTATTAATAATCTCTACACGTTTTTTGAGATCTTCTGCTTTGCGCCTACTATATGACTTTGTGTCTTTATCAGCTAGATCATAATCTCCCTCTCGCGTTAAAATAACTAAAGCACCTTGTTCTTGCAAATAGTCTTGTACCATTTTTGTAATTTCAAGCGTAATGTCTTTTTCTACAATATCTTTACCACCAACCGCCCCTCCATCTGGTCCACCATGTCCGGCATCTAGTACAATTACTTTTCCAGATAAGGGTAAATTCCAAGCTCTCCACGATTTTGTAATTTGAAATTCTTGTTTTACCAAGAAAAACAGTACAACCGCAGCAAGCATAAAAGAGATAATTCGAATTCTCTTCATACCTTTCCTCCTCCAGCTAGTCCCTCTAATTACTTATATGGGACAAGAGGAAAGTTTATGCTTCTCTTAATGCAGCTTTAAACGATATCTTCTTTCACCCTTTTCATACCCTTCGCGCCACCATGAACTAATAAACTGTTCACAGGACTCATACAGCAACTCCTTATCGTTTGATTCTATCTCTCGCATGGTCATGCTTGTTAAAAATTGAAACAACATTTCTGTTAATTGCTGCTCCTCTTCTAAAGCTCTATATTTCACATCAAAAAAAGATTCACCATAATAGCCAAATTTGCTATATCTTGCTCCTAATAAGTACGATTCAATTCCAAGTTCAATACAATAATCCTCGTACTGCCTGTGCAGTTCTTTCATATCGAAGGCAGCACGAATATTAGATCTTAATGTTTTTAATGATAGTTCGCGAAGCATCTTCCGTTCATATTTCAACTGCTTTTCTTTTTGTTTTTCTTGTAAGCTAACAATGACATTCATAGTACTTATAAACCTCCCTAATACGTATTAGTCTAAACTTCTAAAGATGAAGCATACGTAAGAAGGCAGCACTAAAATATTCCAAGCAATAATAAGGGGACTAAAAATAATTGAGGATAATTATATAAATAAAAAACAATATAAAACCTTTCTCTGCCCCATGCCAACCAAGTTTAAACAAAAAGAACATACGAGTGCAGGTTACCTTTTGTTCTTCATAGCAGTGATTTATATGGTGAAAAATCAAAATGAATTTATCCCGTAAGCTCACGATGGATGGAAGTTTCACTTTATATAGTTCCATTAGGCATATTAAACTCCCCTTACCTTCACTTCGTTTAGAGAAGGGGGTCTTACCGGTTGAAATAATAAAAAACCCCAGCCAATAGACTGGGGTTTGAAGTTCGCAAAAATTAACGTTTTGAGAACTGAGGTGCACGACGTGCGCCTTTAAGACCGTATTTTTTACGCTCTTTCATACGTGCGTCACGAGTTAATAGACCTGCACGTTTTAATGTTAGACGGTATTCTGGGTCAGCTTTTAATAAAGCGCGAGAGATACCGTGACGAATAGCACCAGCTTGACCAGTGTATCCACCACCATTTACGTTTACAAGTACATCGTAGTTACCTAAAGTTTCTGTTGCAACTAGAGGTTGTTTCACTACTTCACGTAATGCAGCAAATGGGATATAGTTTTCAAAATCACGACCGTTAATGATAACGCGTCCTTCGCCTGGAACTAGGCGTACGCGTGCTACTGAACTCTTACGACGTCCAGTACCATAGTATTGTACCTGTGCCAATGTAAGCCCTCCTTTAATTAATTATCCGCGAAGTTCGTAAACTTCTGGTTTTTGTGCTTGGTGTGGATGCTCAGCTCCAGCATACACATTTAATTTTTTAGACACTTGACGTCCTAAACGTCCTTTTGGAAGCATGCCTTTAATTGCAAGCTCTAACATTTGTACAGGGTAGTTTGTACGCATTTCTAGAGCTGTTCTTTGTTTAAGTCCACCTGGGTGGTTAGTGTGACGGTAGTAAATTTTATCGTTTAATTTATTACCTGTTAAATGAATTTTCTCAGCGTTAATAATAATTACATGATCACCCGTGTCAACGTGTGGTGTAAATGTTGGTTTGTTTTTACCACGTAAAATGGATGCTACTTCACTAGCAAGGCGACCTAAAGTTTGACCTTCAGCGTCAACCACATACCATTTACGCTCAACTTCGTTAGCTTTTGCCATAAAAGTCGTACGCATGTGTTTCCCTCCTCGTTATCTTTTCCATAGAAAAAATCTATTGTTTATCTTAAACACGATTTCCTTCCGGGGCTAATCGTGGTTTTAGAAACAATACCATATGTTATGATATCCTTTTGAGTTTCTAATGTCAAGCAAATGTTACACCAGGATTAGTTGTTATAGTTTACCTGCCATAAATAAAGCCCGTGCCCTGGCACCATCTTCCCAGCAAAACGACGATCTTGTTTTTTTAAAATCTCTGGAATGCTGTCAGGAACCATCTTTCCTTGTCCTACGCTAAGTAGTGTACCAACAATAATTCGAACCATATTATATAAAAATCCATTACCTACAAAACGAAAAATCAACTCATCATCTTGTTCCATTAAATCTATTTCGTAAATTGTTCGCACTTTATCCTTTTTGTCAGTTTTTGCCGAACAAAACGAAGTGAAATCATGCGTTCCAATAAAATAAGGAATTGCTTTTCTTATAGATTCTATCTCAAGCGGATATGGATACTGGTATACGTAATTTCTACGGAATACATCAGCATTTTTAGATAATAATACACGGTAGCGATATTCTTTTCTCTCAACACCATAGCGTGCATGAAAATCTTCTGTTTTTTTCTCTACTTGCCTGACAACTATATCGTCCGGCAGCATCGTATTTAGGGCATTCATCCATTGCCATTCTTCAAGAGACAACGGTGTGTCAAAATGAATAACCTGTCCTCTTGCATGAACAGTAGAATCTGTTCGTCCTGATGCCTGAACACGAACAAGCTCTCCTTTATGCAATTTTTGCAGAGCTTTCTCTATTTCTTGTTGAACAGTACGATGCTGCGGTTGAATTTGATAACCGCAAAAATTGATGCCATCATATGCAACTGTACATTTTATTCTTTCCATTTCTCTATTCTCCATTACGATCGCACCCATGCTAGAATACATGCTAAACAAAGTAAACTTACTATCGTTAACGTATCGCTTGTTTTCCAGCGTAGCTGCCTAAATTTAGAACGTCCCTCACCACTTTGATACCCACGCGCTTCCATTGCAATTGCTAAGTCCTCAGCACGCTTAAAGGCACTAATAAAAAGCGGTACAAGCAAAGAAATAACCGCCTTTAATCGGTCCTTTATCGGCCCACCAGAAAAATCAATACCACGGGACGCTTGTGCTTTCATAATTTTACTCGTCTCATCCATTAATGTTGGGATAAAACGAAGAGAAATAGACATCATCAATGCGATTTCATGAACAGGAACCTTTATACGCTTTAATGGCTTTAACAATGTTTCCATACCATCAGTAATTTCAATTGGTGTTGTTGTTAACGTTAATAATGTCGTCATTAAAATAATGACAAAGAAGCGTATAGAAATATATATCCCTTGCTCTAATCCCTTTTCATGTATCGAAAACCAACCAAGCTGAAGCAGTACATCCCCTTCTTTGTTTGTAAAAATATGCAGAAAAAAGGTAAACAGAAAAATCCATAAGATTGGTTTTAAGCCCGAAAGTACATAACGAATCGGCACTTTTGCAAAAAATAAAGCAATGAGTGCATATAAAAATAAAAATCCATATGAAATCGCATTATTTGCTAAAAAGACAACAAATACATATAAAAAGACAATCAACAGCTTCGTACGTGGATCAAGTTGATGAATGAGCGACCTACCTGGAATATATCTCCCAATAATCAACTGCTGCATGATTCATGACCACCTTTTCGTAACACCTGTACAACTTCATGAGTAAGATCCTCTAAAGATAAGGTAGCCTTTGGAATGGAGATACCAAACTTCTCTTCAATTGCACGTTTATACTTTAAAGACATTGGAAGATCCACGCCGATTTGTTCTAACTCATCTGCATGCGAAAATACTTCCTCTGCTGTTCCTTGCAAAAAGACCGTTCCTTTATGCATAACCACAATTTGATCCGCATATTTAGCAGCATCCTCCATATTATGGGTAACAAGGATTACTGTAAGCCCCTGTTCCTTATGAAGCTTATAAAACATTTCCATAAGCTCATGCTGTCCTTTAGGATCAAGCCCTGCTGTGGGTTCATCTAATACAAGCACTTCCGGTTCCATCGCAAGTACGCCTGCTATTGCAACACGTCTCATTTGTCCACCACTTAACTCAAACGGCGAACGCGCTAATAGCTCTGGATCCAATCCTACAAGCTCAATTGCATCCCTTGCCTTTTGTCTTGCCTCTTCTTCCGATACTCCGAAATTTGAGGGTCCAAAACAAATATCTTTCTCAACTGTTTCTTCAAATAACTGATGCTCTGGAAATTGAAAGACAACCCCTACTTTTTTTCGTAGCGGCTTTAATTTCTTTTCTTTCTTTTGCGAGGAAATCAAATGCTCCCCAATTTGGACCGTGCCATTTGTCGGCTGCAATAAACCATTTAAATGTTGAATCATCGTCGATTTGCCGGAACCAGTATGACCGATAATGGCATAATACCCCCCACTTGGAAACGACACGTTTACATCATAAAGCGCGCGTCTTTCAAATGGAGTTTTATATTGATAACGATGCTCTACTGTTTGGAATGTAATCTCCAAAGTTCGTTCACCAAGCTTTCCATTGTAAGATGCGTATTTTGCAGTGGAATTTCATTTCTTTTTAATAATTCTGCTATTTTCACTGAGAATGGTACATCTAATCCGATTTCCCTAAGCATATGAGAGGACTTGAAAATTTGCTCTGGCGTACCTACCTCTAATATTTCTCCCTGATTCAAAATGATAACACGGTCTGATTGTGCAGCTTCTTCCAAATCATGCGTAATCGATAACACGGTAATACCTTTTGTATCCACAAGCTTCCTAACCGTTTCAATTACTTCACGTCGTCCTTGTGGATCTAACATCGATGTTGCTTCATCCAATATTAAAATAGATGGTTGCAATGCTAGCACACCTGCAATCGCAACACGTTGCTTTTGTCCACCAGATAACGAATGAGGCTCTTCATTAAGAAACTCTTCCATTCGGACCATCTGCAGCGCTTGATTCATCCGTTCTACCATCTGTTCCCGAGGCATCCCGATATTTTCAAGACCAAATACAACATCATCTTGCACTGTTGTCCCAACAAATTGATTATCTGGATTTTGAAATACCATACCTATTTTCTTTCGAATATCCCATACCGTTTCTTCAGATAAAGTCATTGTATCATTTACAACAATCGTGCCTGATTCCGGTAAAAATAAACCATTTAATAGCTTTGCAAGTGTAGACTTTCCTGAACCATTTTGTCCAATTACAGAAACCCATTCTCCCTCATATAAAGAGAATGATACGTCTTTTAGCGCATAAGAAGTTGCCCCGGGATATTGAAATGATATATTTTGCGTGCGAAGTTTCTCTTTTTTCAATGCAAGGCACCCTCTCTCATTACTTCATCAAGTTAGCCTATTTTCTATATTTAAAAAAAAAGGGCCATGACCAGTTACTTGAAAAGAACTGTCCTGCCCTTTTAATTATCATTATACTAACTCGATAATTACCATTGGTGCTGCGTCTCCGCGACGTGGACCAATTTTTGCAATACGAGTGTATCCGCCTTGACGCTCAGCATAGCGTGGAGCTACATCAGCGAATAATTTTTGAAGTGCATCTTGACCAGTCTCAGCATTAGCAACTTCATTGCGGATGAAAGATGCAGCTTGACGGCGAGCATGAAGATCTCCGCGTTTACCTAAAGTGATCATTTTTTCCACTACAGAACGAAGTTCTTTTGCACGAGTTTCTGTCGTTTGGATGCGCTCGTTGATAATTAAATCTGTAGCTAAGTCACGTAACATAGCTTTACGTTGCGCACTTGTACGGCCTAATTTTCTGTATGCCATTCGTAGTTCCCTCCTTTGTTGATGAGATTAAATCCTCAGTCGTCTTTACGTAAGCCTAAACCTAATTCCTCAAGCTTATGCTTAACTTCTTCTAAGGATTTACGTCCTAAGTTACGAACTTTCATCATATCTTCTTCTGTTTTGTTCGCAAGCTCTTGTACAGTATTAATTCCTGCACGTTTTAAGCAATTATAAGAACGAACAGAAAGATCAAGTTCTTCAATAGTCATTTCTAGAACTTTTTCTTTTTGATCTTCTTCCTTCTCGACCATAATCTCAGCATTTTGTGCTTCATCAGTTAAACCAACGAAGATATTTAAATGCTCAGTTAAGATTTTGGCACCTAAAGAGATAGCTTCTTTTGGCCCGATGCTTCCATCCGTCCATACATCAAGCGTAAGCTTATCATAATTTGCCACTTGTCCGACACGTGTCTTTTCCACTTGGTAAGTCACACGTGATACTGGAGTATAAATAGAATCAATAGGAATAACTCCTATTGGTTGATCTTCGCTTTTATTTGCATCAGCTGGCGTATACCCACGGCCACGCTTTGCAGTTAAACGCACGCGGAAATGCGCATCTTTTGCTAACGTCGCAATGTATAAATCTGGATTTAAGATTTCAACATCACTATCGTGAGTAATATCAGCAGCTGTGACAATACCTTCGCCCTGTACATCGATTTCCAACGTCTTCTCTTCTTCAGAGTAGATTTTAAGAGCTAACTTTTTCAAGTTTAAGATGATCGTCGTAACGTCCTCTACTACGCCCTCAACTGTTGAAAATTCGTGTAATACGCCATCAATTTGGATAGCAGTTACAGCGGCACCAGGGAGTGAGGATAAAAGAATACGACGTAAGGAGTTACCCAAAGTAGTACCATATCCACGCTCAAGCGGTTCAATCACGAATTTACCATATTTAGCATCTTCGTTAAGTTCAACCGTTTCGATTTTCGGTTTTTCAATTTCAATCATTAACTAAACCCTCCTTCAAAACGTCGAAACCTCGGCTAAACAAAGGAAAAAACCTCTGTCTAACCGAAAGTCCCCCTTAGGCAGTTCCCGATTGTGCACAACAAGCGATGTTTCTGTACGAAATTTCTCGATAATGCATCATATCCATTATAGACAAAAGGGAAAATTCTATACAGAAAAATTAAACACGACGACGTTTTGGCGGACGACATCCATTATGAGGAACTGGAGTAACATCTCTGATTGCTGTTACTTCTAGACCTGCAGCTTGAAGAGCACGAATTGCAGCTTCACGACCAGCACCAGGACCTTTTACAGTAACCTCTAAAGTTTTTAAACCATGCTCCATTGCAACTTTAGCAGCAGCCTCAGCAGCCATTTGCGCAGCGAATGGAGTAGATTTACGAGATCCACGGAAACCAAGTGCACCAGCACTAGACCAAGAAAGTGCGTTACCGTGAGTATCTGTAAGTGTTACGATTGTGTTGTTGAAAGTAGAACGAATATGAGCAATACCAGCTTCAATATTCTTTTTCACACGTTTTTTACGAGTGTTTGTTTTACGTGCCATTGTTAGTTCAACCTCCTTTACTTATTATTTCTTTTTATTTGCTACTGTACGACGTGGACCTTTACGCGTACGAGCATTATTTTTAGAATTTTGACCACGAACTGGTAAACCACGACGGTGACGAAGACCACGGTAAGAACCGATCTCCATTAGACGTTTAATGTTAAGAGAAACTTCACGACGAAGGTCTCCCTCAACTTTAACGCGATCTACGATGTCACGGATACGACCTAATTCGTCTTCCGTTAAATCACGAACTCGTGTTTCTTCAGAAACACCAGCTTCAGCAAGAATTTTTTCAGCAGTCGTGCGACCAATGCCGAATACGTAAGTTAAAGAAATAACAACGCGTTTGTCACGAGGAATATCTACACCTGCGATACGTGCCATTCCGAATGCACCTCCTTCTGATTAACCTTGTTTTTGTTTATGTTTAGGGTTTTCACAAATAACCATTACTTTTCCACGTCTACGAATAACTTTACATTTTTCGCAGATTGGTTTAACTGACGGTCTTACTTTCATGTCTCGAACCTCCTTAAAGATTACGGAGTGCTATATTATTTAAAACGGTACGTAATACGACCACGATTTAAATCGTACGGAGATAATTCTACCGTAACTTTGTCTCCTGGTAAAATCCGAATGAAGTTCATACGGATTTTACCAGAAACGTGAGCCAATACGACATGCCCATTCTCTAATTCTACTTTGAACATAGCATTTGGCAACGTTTCAAGAACGGTACCTTCGACTTCAATTACATCATCTTTAGCCATTCAATAGTTCTCCCTTCTTCAAATCAGTAACATTTTACACTGCTCTGAAATCCCGGAGAGCCAGCTACTTATAAAGTGGTAAGGATTTCGTATCCTGCTTCTGTAAGAGCAATCGTGTGCTCAAAATGTGCACACCATTTACCATCTACCGTTACCACTGTCCAGTCATCAGATAGTGTTTTTACATATCGTCTTCCTTGGTTCACCATCGGTTCGACACAGATAACCATTCCCGGCTTTAATCTAGGACCTTTATTTGGTGGACCATAGTGCGGGATTTGAGGGTCTTCATGTAAGTCTTGCCCGATTCCGTGACCAACATACTCCCTAACGATCGAGAATCCATTGTCTTCAGCATACGTTTGAACCGCATGTGAAACATTTGATAATCTCACGCCTGGTTTTATTTGTTCTAGACCAAGATACAACGATTTTTCTGTGACATCAAGTAGCTTTTGAACAGATTCAGAAATGTTTCCTACTGGATACGTCCACGCAGAATCTCCATGGTACCCATTGTATTTCGCACCAATATCGATACTGATGATATCACCTTCTTGGAGCTTGCGCTTACCTGGAATCCCATGTACAAGCTCTTCATTTACAGAAGCACAGATGCTTCCCGGAAATCCGTTGTATCCTTTAAAAGATGGCGTAGCACCATATTTTCGAATCGTCTTTTCCGCTATTTGATCGAGCTCTTTCGTTGTAATTCCTGGAGTAATATGCTTTTTCAACTCTTGATGAGTTAAAGCAACGATCCTGCCAGCTTCTCGCATGATTTCTATCTCGCGAGGAGTTTTGCAAATGATCATTACGCTAAGTCTCCAATGAGAACATCAATATCAGCAAATACCTTATTGATATCTTGCTCACCATTAATGCTTTGTAAGTAACCAAGCTCTTCATAGAAATCAAGCAAAGGTTTTGTTTGCTTAATATTTACCTCTAAACGATTCGCTACAGTTTCTTCATTGTCATCAGAGCGTTGATATAATTCGCCACCACATTTATCGCACACGTCAGCTTTTGCTGGCGGATTGAATTCTAAGTGGTAAGTCGCACCGCACTCTTTACAAATACGACGGCCTGTAAGACGTTTTAATAGCAATCCTGAATCCACATTAATGTTTAAAACATAGTCGATTTTTTTGCCAAGATCTTTCATAATCTCTTCAAGTGCAGATGCCTGTGCAACTGTTCGTGGGAAACCATCTAGTAAGAAGCCTTTTACACAGTCTTCTTGACTTAAACGCTCACGAACAATTCCGATTGTAACTTCATCTGGAACAAGCGCACCTTTATCAATAAAGGACTTTGCTTGTAAACCAAGTTCAGTTTCAGCCTTCATAGCTGCACGGAACATATCTCCTGTTGAGATGTGAGGGATGTTATACTTGGCAACAATCTGTTCGGCTTGTGTACCTTTACCAGCACCAGGAAGCCCCATTAAAATTAAGTTCATCCTTGTTCCCCCTCAATACATGAGCATGTAGGGAAGACAATTCTTCCCACTTACTCACTGCTTGATAAACCCTTTGTAATGGCGTTTTACCAGTTGGCTTTCTAGCTGCTTCATTGTTTCTAAAGCAACGCCGATAACGATTAACATACTCGTTCCACCGATCTGTGCAGATGGAGGAAGATTTCCCAATTTCGTAAAGATAACTGGAAGAATTGCAATCGCTGCTAGGAAAATAGATCCTACAAAGGTCAAACGATACAAGATTTTTGTTAGATATTGTTCTGTATTCTTACCCGGACGAATACCTGGAACATATCCACCTTGCTTGTTTAGGTTTTCTGACATTTGCTCTGGATTAACCTGAACAAATGCATAGAAGTATGTGAAGGCTACAATGAGCGCTACATATATTATCATTCCCACTGGGTGGGAATAGTTAAAGTTTGCAATAATCCACTGCGATACGTCATGTTTCGGGAAGAACTGTGCAATAGTTGGAGGTGTAATCAAGAATGAAACAGCAAAAATTACTGGAATAACACCCGCACTATTTACCTTAAGCGGTAAATGTGTGTTTTGTGCTCCAGCATGATTACCATTTCCTCCTGTTACACGCTTCGCATATTGAATTGGGATCTTTCTAACAGCTTGTTGAATGAAAATAACACCAACAACAACTGCTAACACAGCTAGTAAAATCAATACAACTTTAACGATACTCATGAACAATTGATCTCCGGCATTTTGAAACTGTTGTTGATACACTTGAGATATTACACTTGGGATCGCTGCGGCAATACCACCAAAGATTAGGATGGAAATACCATTACCTACACCTTTAGCTGTAATCTGTTCACCTAACCACATTAAAAATGCAGTACCAGCAGTCAGTACCGTAGCAATGTATAAATAAGTGCTCCAACCTGGATTCAAAATTAACTGTCCACCTACCATACCGTTAAAACCGATTGACATACCAAACCCCTGAATAAACGCAAGAACAATTGTAAAATAACGCGTGAATTGCGTTAGTTTACGACGGCCCATTTCGCCTTGCTTCGACCATTCCGAAAATTTAGGAACAACATCCATCTGCAATAATTGCACGATGATGGATGCTGTAATATACGGCATGATTCCCATCGCAAAGATGGAGAAGTTTTTCAACGCGCCACCGCCAAATGTATTTAGGATGCCTAATGCATTTAACTGATCTTGTGCTTTCAGTACGTCTCCATTTGTAAATGGCACTGGGATAAACGTGCCAATCCTGAATACGATTAACATCGCTAAAGTGAATAATATTTTACGTCTTATCTCAGCAACGCGCATAAAGTTGGAGATTGTACGAAACATTAGATCACCTCAACTGATCCGCCAGCTGCTTCAATTGCTTCTTTAGCACTTGAAGAGAACTTGTGCGCTTTAACAGTTAATTTTTTCTCTACAGCTCCGCTTGCAAGAACTTTAACACCGTCGTTTAATTTGCTGATAACGCCAGTTTCCAGCAATAATTCAGGTGTTACTTCTGTACCATCTTCAAAACGATTTAACGTTGCTAAGTTTACGATAGTAAACTCTTTACGGTTAATGTTTGTGAAGCCGCGTTTTGGTAAACGACGGAATAATGGAGTTTGACCACCTTCGAAGCCAAGACGAACACCGCCACCAGAACGTGCGTTTTGTCCTTTATGACCTTTACCAGCAGTTTTACCGTTACCAGAACCGATACCACGACCGACACGGTTACGTACTTTACGAGAACCTTCTGCAGGTTTTAATTCATGAAGTTTCATTCCCAGGCACCTCCTTATATTAATGAGTTATCCTTAAGCTTCTTTTACAGTTACAAGGTGAGAAACTTTGTTGATCATACCAAGAATAGCAGGAGTTTCTTCCTTAACTACAGTTGAATTCAACTTTTTAAGACCTAAAGCTTCTACCGTCGCACGTTGATCTTGTGGACGACCAATTACACTACGAGTGAGGGTAATTTCTAACTTTTTCGCCATTTGTTTTCCCTCCTTCTTAACCTAGTAGCTCTTCTACAGATTTACCGCGTAATTTTGCAACATCTTCAGCGCGCTTAAGCTCGCTTAATCCGTTCACAGTAGCGCGAATCATGTTAATTGGTGTGTTAGAACCAAGAGATTTCGAAAGAATATCTTGTACACCAGCTAATTCAAGTACCGCACGAACTGGTCCACCAGCAATAACTCCAGTACCCTCAGCAGCAGGTTTTAAGAATACTTCACCAGCTCCAAAATGACCGTTGATTGTGTGTGGAATTGTTGTACCAACTAATGGTACTGCGATTAAGTTTTTCTTAGCGTCTTCGATAGCTTTGCGAATTGCATCTGGTACCTCTTGTGCTTTACCGGTACCGAATCCAACATGACCGTTTTTATCGCCAACTACAACTAGTGCAGCAAAGCGGAAACGACGACCACCCTTAACAACTTTCGCGACACGATTTATCGTAACTACACGTTCTTCAAGTTCTAATTTACTTGGGTCAATGCGATGCATCAATTTTCCCTCCTTTGACCATTAAAATTGTAATCCAGCCTCACGAGCAGCTTCAGCTAGAGCTTTAACACGGCCATGGTATAAGTAACCACCGCGATCAAATACTACTTCTTTAACGCCTTTCTCTACAGCACGCTTAGCAACTGATTCGCCAACTTTCGTAGCAGCTTCAGTATTGCTAGTACCGTTAAGAGCAAGGTCTTTATCAAGAGTAGATGCACTTACTAATGTTACACCATTTACATCATCAATAACTTGAGCGTAAATATGTTGGTTAGAACGGAACACATTTAAACGTGGACGTTCTGCAGTACCAGTAAGTTTTGCACGTACACGTGCATGTCTTTTCTTACGAGTCGCATTTTTATCAGCTTTAGTGATCATTCTTGTCACTCCTTTCTCTCACCTAACGGGTTTACTTAGCAGTTTTACCTTCTTTACGACGAACAACTTCGCCTTCGTAACGAATACCTTTGCCTTTATATGGCTCTGGAGCACGTACAGCACGGATGTTAGCAGCAAATTCGCCAACACGTTGCTTGTCGATACCTTTAATTACGATTTTAGTTGGTGCAGGTACTTCAACTTCAAGTCCTGCTTCCGGAGTCATTTCTACTGGATGAGAATAACCTACGCTTAATACAAGTTTATCACCTTGTTTTTGAGCACGGTAACCAACACCGACTAATTCAAGTCCGCGTGCGAAACCTGTAGTTACACCTTCAACCATGTTTCCGATTAAAGCACGAGTTGTACCGTGTAATGCACGGTGTTCCTTCTGTTCAGATGGACGCTCAACTGTTAGTGTATTTTCTTCAATTTTGATAGACATATCAGCATTGAAAGTACGAGTTAATTCACCTTTAGGGCCTTTTACTGTTACAGTATTGTCTTCTGCAACTGTGATAGTAACACCTGCAGGGATTTCAAGAATCTTTTTACCAATACGAGACATGTGGTCACACCTCCGTTCGTTTTAAATATATATTACCAAACGTATGCTACTACTTCTCCACCAGTTTGTAATTGACGAGCATCTTTGTCTGTCATTACTCCCTTAGATGTAGAAACAAGAGCGATACCTAATCCGTTAAGTACACGTGGTACTTCGTCAGCTTTAGCGTAAACGCGTAAGCCAGGTTTACTGATACGTTTTAATCCAGTGATTACACGTTCATTGTTTGCACCATATTTCAGGAAAATACGAAGGATACCTTGTTTGTTATCCTCGATGTATTCTACATCACGAATGAAACCTTCACGTTTTAAAAGTTCAGCGATCTCTTTTTTGATTTTAGAAGCAGGAACCTCTAATTTCTCATGACGTACCATGTTCGCATTACGGATGCGAGTAAGCATGTCTGCAATTGGATCTGTCATCACCATGTGTTTTACCTCCTTCCCATTTGTGGGTTTTACCAACTAGCTTTTTTAACACCAGGAATTTGACCTTTATATGCAAGTTCACGGAAACAAATACGGCAAAGTTTAAATTTGCGGTATACAGAATGCGGACGACCGCAGCGTTCGCAACGTGTATACTCTTGTACTTTAAACTTAGGAGTACGCTTTTGTTTCGCGATCATAGATTTTTTAGCCACGTTTTCGCCTCCTCTACTTAGCGTTGGCTTCCATTATTTTTGGAATGGCATACCGAATTGTGTTAAAAGTTCACGAGCTTCTTCATCAGTTTTCGCTGTAGTAACGATTACGATGTCCATACCGCGGACTTTGTTTACTTTATCATAATCAATCTCAGGGAAAATTAGTTGCTCTTTAACACCTAATGTGTAGTTACCACGACCGTCGAATGATTTCTTAGAAACACCACGGAAATCACGTACACGTGGTAAAGAAACTGATACTAATTTGTCGAAGAACTCATACATTTGCTCGCCGCGTAAAGTTACTTTTGCACCGATTGGCATACCTTCACGAAGACGGAAACCAGCGATTGATTTTTTAGCGCGAGTTACAACAGGTTTTTGACCTGCGATTTGCGTTAATTCTTCTACTGCATTGTCTAAAGCTTTTGAGTTAGATACCGCGTCACCAACACCAGTGTTGATTACGATCTTTTCGATTTTCGGTACTTCCATCACAGATTTATAGTTAAACTTGCTCACTAGAGCAGGAGTAATTTCCTTTTGGAACTTCTCTTTAAGGCGATTCAATGAAGTGACCTCCTTTCTTAAGAAAATTATTTATCTAATAATTCACCAGATTTTTTTGCAATACGAACTTTTTTACCATCTTCTACTTTGAAGCCTACACGAGTAGGTTCGCCTGTTTTCGGATCTAATACCATAACATTAGAAGCGTGAATAGGTGCTTCTTTCGTAATAATTCCACCTTGTGGATTTAATTGAGATGGCTTAGAGTGTTTCTTAACGATGTTAACACCCTCAACGATAACACGGTTTTGCTTTGGGAAAGCCACAAGGATAACACCTTGTTTTCCTTTGTCTTTACCAGTGATTACCTGTACTTTATCACCTTTTTTTACATGCATCTTAATTCTGCACCTCCTTAGCAAGGCAATACCTTAAATTATAGAACTTCTGGAGCTAAAGAAACGATCTTCATGAAGTTGCTATCACGTAATTCACGAGCTACTGGTCCAAAGATACGAGTACCACGTGGGCTCTTATCGTCTTTAATGATAACCGCTGCGTTTTCATCAAAGCTAATGTAAGAACCGTCCGGACGACGAGCTCCGCTCTTCGTACGTACCACTACTGCTTTAACAACGTCACCTTTTTTAACAACGCCACCTGGTGTTGCTTGTTTTACCGTAGCAACGATAATATCACCAATGTTAGCATATTTACGACCAGAGCCGCCTAATACTTTAATTGTTAAAAGTTCACGTGCACCAGAATTGTCAGCAACTTTCAAACGAGATTCTTGTTGGATCATGTTATGAAACCTCCCTTCGGACTAAAAATTCCGATTCGTCTATTTAGATAATAACCGCTTCTTCAACGATTTCAACTAAACGGAAACGCTTAGTAGCAGAAAGCGGGCGAGTTTCCATGATTTTTACGATATCGCCAATTTTTGCTTGGTTTTGCTCATCATGGGCTTTGTACTTTTTAGAATACTTAACACGTTTTCCGTACAAGGAATGAGTTTTGTAAGTTTCAACTAAAACTGTAATCGTTTTGTCCATTTTGTCAGACACTACACGACCAGTATAAACTTTGCGTTGGTTACGTTCGCTCACTATGCAAACCTCCCCTCAATTTATCGATTAATTCCGATCTCTCTTTCACGAACTACAGTTTTCATACGAGCAATCGCTTTACGCACTTCACGGATGCGAGTTGGATTCTCTAATTGTCCTGTAGCAAGTTGGAAGCGAAGATTAAACAACTCTTCCTTTAAAGCTTTAACTTTTGTTTCGATTTCGGCAGTGGTTAATTCACGAATATCATTAGTTTTCATTAGATTCACCACCATTTTCTTCACGTTTTACGAATTTACATTTCACTGGTAATTTGTGAGCTGCAAGACGTAAGGCTTCGCGTGCTACCTCTTCAGATACACCCGCGATTTCGAACATAATTTTCCCAGGTTTTACTACTGCTACCCAGCCTTCTGGTGCCCCTTTACCGGAACCCATACGTACTTCTAGAGGTTTTGCAGTGTAAGGCTTAGAAGGGAAAATTTTAATCCATACTTTACCGCCACGTTTCATGTAACGAGTCATTGCACGACGAGCAGCTTCGATTTGACGGTTTGTAATCCATGAAGCGGCTTGTGCTTGTAAACCGAATTCACCGAAAGCAATTTCAGCTCCACCTTTTGCACGACCACGCATTTTACCACGATGCTCTCTACGATATTTTACGCGTTTAGGCATTAACATATTATTTTCCTCCTTCCTCAGAAGCTTTCTTTTTTGTAGGAAGGACTTCTCCACGGTAGATCCATACTTTTACGCCTAATTTACCGTATGTTGTATCAGCTTCAACTGCTGCATAGTCAATATCAGCGCGAAGTGTATGAAGTGGAACAGTTCCTTCACTGTAAGATTCTGCACGAGCGATATCAGCTCCGCCAAGACGACCAGAAACCTGTGTTTTAATACCTTTAGCTCCTGCACGCATAGCACGTTGAATTACTTGCTTCTGTGCACGACGGAAAGATACACGGTTTTCTAATTGACGAGCGATGTTTTCGCCTACTAATTTAGCGTTAAGATCAGCTCTCTTAACTTCTAAGATGTTGATGTGTACACGCTTGCCTGTTAATTGGTTAAGAGCTTTACGAAGTGCTTCAACTTCTGTACCACCTTTACCAATTACCATACCAGGTTTTGCAGTGTGAATTGTAACATTTACACGATTTGCTGCACGTTCGATTTCTACTTTAGCAACAGCAGAATCTTTTAAGCGTACAGTAATGTACTCACGGATTTTGATGTCTTCATGTAATAATGTAGCGTAATCTTTTTCAGCGAACCAACGAGATTCCCAGTCACGGATAACACCGACACGAAGACCAATTGGATTAACCTTCTGACCCATCGATTATCCCTCCTTTTTTTCTGATACCACAACTGTGATGTGGCTTGTGCGTTTGTTAATTTGGCTTGCACGACCCATTGCACGTGGACGGAAACGTTTCAACGTTGGACCTTCGTCAACGAAAACTGTTTCAACAACTAGGTTGTTAATGTCCATTTCGTAATTGTGCTCTGCATTTGCGATTGCAGATTTTAAAACTTTCTCTACAACTGGAGAAGCAGTTTTTGGTGTGTGGTTAAGGATAGCAATCGCTTCACCCACTTGCTTACCTCGGATTAAGTCTACAACTAAACGAACTTTACGAGGAGCAATACGAACTGTTCTCGCTACTGCTTTAGCTTGCATTGAAGTGCCTCCTCTCATTATCTTCTAGTTTTCTTATCGTCAGCAAGGTGACCTTTGTACGTACGAGTTGGTGCGAATTCACCTAACTTATGGCCAACCATATCCTCAGTGATGTACACAGGTACGTGTTTACGACCATCATATACAGCAATTGTATGACCGATGAACTGAGGGAAGATTGTTGAACGGCGAGACCAAGTTTTAACAACTTGTTTTTGCTCAGATGCAACTAATTTTTCCATTTTGCTCATTAAGTGATCATCGACAAATGGTCCTTTTTTTAAGCTACGAGCCATTGTGGTGCCTCCCTTCGTGATTGGCGTACGGTTCTAGAAATGAACCGTACTACAATCCCATTATTTTTTACGACGACGAACGATAAATTTATCAGACGCTTTATTTTTCTTACGAGTCTTGAATCCAAGAGTTGGTTTACCCCATGGAGACATTGGAGACTTACGTCCGATTGGAGAGCGTCCTTCACCACCACCGTGTGGGTGATCAACTGGGTTCATTACAGAACCACGAACTGTTGGGCGCTTACCTAACCAGCGAGAGCGACCTGCTTTACCGATTTTGATAAGTTCATGTTGTTCGTTACCTACTTGACCAACTGTAGCGCGACAAGCAGATAATACTAAACGCACTTCACCAGAAGTTAAACGTACAAGTACGTATTTTCCTTCTTTACCAAGTACTTGAGCAGATGTACCAGCAGAACGAACTAATTGTCCGCCACGACCAGGCTTAAGCTCGATGTTATGAACAACAGTACCTACTGGAATGTTGATTAATGGTAATGCGTTACCGATTTTAATGTCAGCTTCAGCGCCAGACATAACTTCCATACCTACTTCTAAGTTTTTAGGAGCAAGGATGTAACGTTTTTCACCGTCAACGTAGTTAATTAATGCGATATTCGCAGAGCGGTTTGGATCGTATTCGATCGTAGCAACGCGTCCTGGAATTCCATCTTTATTACGTTTGAAGTCGATGATACGGTATTGACGCTTATGTCCGCCACCTTGGTGACGTACAGTAATTTTACCTTGGTTATTACGACCAGCCTTTTTGCTTAAAGGCGCAAGTAAAGATTTTTCAGGTCTGTCAGTAGTAATTTCAGCGAAATCATTCGTTGTCATATTACGACGACCGTTAGTAGTTGGTTTATACTTCTTAATTGCCATCTCAATTTCCCTCCTTCTTTAGTAAGAATTAAACACCTTGGAAGATTTCGATTTCTTTGCTGTCAGCAGTTAGCTTAACGATTGCTTTACGACGACGGTTAGTAAAACCAGCGTGACGACCAACGCGTTTTGCTTTCGGCTTGTAGTTCATGATATTTACTTTGTCTACATTAACACCAAAGATCGCTTCTATAGCGTCTTTAACTTCTGTTTTATTAGATTTAACGTCCACGTCGAACGTGTATTTTTTTTCAGCCATCATTTCCATAGAACGTTCAGTGATAACTGGGCGCTTAATGATATCACGAGGATCTCTCATTATGCAAGCACCTCCTCTACTTTTTCCACTGCCGCTTTTGTCATGATTAGCTTATCATGATGAAGCACGTCTAAAACGTTTACGCCATCAGCAGTGATTACTGTTACTCCAGGGATATTGCGAGCAGATAACTCTACAGATTCGTTTGCATCAGCAGTTACGATAAGAGCTTTCTTTTCAACAGTTAATCCTTTAAGTACTGCTACCATGTCTTTTGTTTTTGGTGCATTTAACACTAGGTCTTCAAGAACTACAATGTTGTTCTCAACTACTTTAGTAGCTAATGCAGATTTGATCGCTAAACGACGAACTTTCTTAGGAAGTTTGTACGCATAGCTTCTTGGTGTAGGTCCGAATACCGTACCACCACCACGCCATTGAGGAGAGCGGATAGAACCTTGACGAGCACGTCCAGTTCCTTTTTGACGCCATGGTTTACGACCACCACCGCGCACTTCAGAGCGAGTTTTTACTTTGTGTGTACCTTGACGTAAAGACGCACGTTGCATCATTACAGCTTCGAAAAGTACAGCTTCATTTGGTTCGATACCGAAAATAGCTTCAGCTAATTCGATTTCACCAACCTGTGAACCAGTTTGGTTATATACAGTAACTTTTGGCATTGGAATTCCTCCTTCCTATTGTGAATTATTTACTAACCTTCACAGCGCCTTGAACAACTACAAGAGATTTCTTAGCACCTGGAACGTTACCTTTTACTAATAATAAGTTGCGCTCAGCGTCAACTTGAACGATTTCTAAGTTTTGGATTGTAACTTGGTCTCCACCCATACGTCCAGCAAGTTTTTTGCCTTTGAATACACGGTTCGGAGCAACTGGGCCCATTGAACCAGGACGACGGTGATAGCGAGAACCATGAGACATAGGTCCGCGAGATTGTCCGTGGCGTTTAATAACACCTTGGAAACCTTTACCTTTAGAAATTCCTGTTACGTCAACGATTTCACCTGCAGTGAAAACTTCAACTTTTACCTCTTGACCAACCTCTAATCCGTCCACGTCTGCATCGCGGATTTCGCGAATGAAGCGCTTAGGAGTAGTAGATGCTTTAGCAGTGTGGCCTTGTTCAGGTTTGTTAGTTAACTTTTCACGTTTATCTTCGAATCCTAACTGAATTGCATTATAGCCGTCAGTTTCTGTTGTTTTCTTTTGAAGAACAACGTTTGGGTTCGCAGCGATTACTGTTACTGGGATTAACTCACCGTTTTCAGCAAATACTTGAGTCATACCGATCTTTCTTCCTAAGATTCCTTTGGTCATGAGTTACACCTCCTACATTTTTAAGTTATATGAATTATAGTTTGATTTCGATATCTACACCAGATGGTAAATCTAAACGCATTAATGAATCTACTGTTTGAGGAGTAGGACTCACGATGTCGATTAGACGTTTGTGCGTGCGCATTTCGAATTGCTCACGAGAATCTTTGTACTTATGGACAGCACGAAGAATTGTGTAAACAGTTTTTTCAGTTGGTAATGGGATCGGACCAGAAACTGTTGCCCCAGAACGCTTAGCTGTTTCTACAATTTTCTCAGCTGACTGATCAAGAATACGGTGATCGTAAGCTTTTAAACGGATACGAATTTTTTCTTTTGCCATTATTTTCCCTCCTTCGTTCGCCTATTTCTAAAATAGACCTTCTCCATGGAAATTTCCCCACACCATGCCATGGCAAAGCGGCCGGGTGTGTCAGCAACCTTCCACTTCATCGCAGTCAAAGACCAACATTTTCTATTATACAATGTTATTCGTCTAGATGCAAGCATCTTTTTGTTTGCATCTGCTTTTCTCTACTTTTGCTATTATACATGGCACTTTAAAGAATTTCAAGTTTTCATCTACTCTTATTCAACTTACAGTTTTTGGGTGTTGTTTTCGTTTTATATACTGTAGAAGAAACTCATTCAAAAATAGAAAACGCACCTCTTTCTTCTATATAAATAAGCAATAAAAAAACTCAAGGGAAAATCCCTTGAGTTTTTAATAATCTATTTAAAGATTATTCAGCAACGATTGTAGCAACTACACCGTAACCTACTGTACGTCCACCTTCACGAATAGAGAATTTAGTTCCCTCTTCGATTGCGATTGGAGCGATAAGTTCGATAGTCATTTCGATATTGTCACCAGGCATTACCATTTCAGTACCTTCTGGTAATTGGATGATACCAGTTACGTCAGTTGTACGGAAATAGAATTGCGGACGGTAGTTAGCGAAGAATGGAGTGTGACGTCCACCTTCTTCTTTAGATAATACGAAAACTTCAGCTTTGAATTTAGCGTGAGCTTTTACAGAACCGCTTTTAGCAAGAACTTGTCCACGTTGGATGTCTTCACGAGCAACCCCACGAAGTAGAGCACCAATGTTGTCTCCAGCTTGAGCTTGGTCAAGAAGTTTACGGAACATTTCTACACCAGTTACAGTTGTAGAAGCGTTCTCTTCAGCAAGACCGATGATTTCTACTACGTCACCAACTTTAACTACTCCGCGCTCTACACGACCAGTTGCAACTGTACCACGACCTGTGATAGAGAATACATCCTCGATAGGCATTAAGAATGGTTTGTCAGTTTCACGTTCTGGAGTTGGGATGTAAGCATCAACTTCAGCCATTAACTCAATGATTTTTTCTTCCCACTCAGCTTCGCCTTGAAGAGCTTTAAGAGCAGAACCTTTAACTACAGGAATATCGTCGCCTGGGAATCCGTATTCAGATAATAGGTCGCGAACTTCCATTTCTACTAATTCTAATAATTCTTCGTCGTCTACCATGTCGCATTTGTTTAAGAATACAACGATGTAAGGAACACCTACTTGACGAGAAAGAAGGATGTGCTCACGTGTTTGAGGCATTGGGCCATCAGCAGCAGATACTACTAAGATACCGCCGTCCATTTGAGCAGCACCAGTGATCATGTTTTTAACATAGTCAGCATGTCCTGGGCAGTCAACGTGTGCATAGTGACGAGTTTCAGTTTCGTACTCAACGTGTGCAGTTGAGATTGTGATACCGCGCTCTCTTTCTTCTGGAGCAGCATCGATTTGATCGTATCCGCGTGCTTCAGCACCACCAGCTTTTGCAAGAACTGTAGTGATCGCAGCAGTTAATGTAGTTTTACCATGGTCAACGTGGCCGATTGTACCGATGTTAACATGGGGTTTAGAACGTTCGAATTTAGCTTTAGCCATTCTAAATTCCTCCTTAGTTTATATAGGTTATTTTATATTTAGACTAGAAAGCGCGACATAAGCCTCACTTTCTAAGCTTACATAAGTAGTTATACTTGAACAATCGATAAAAATCAATTATTCACCTTTATTTTTTTTGATAATTTCTTCTGAAACAGACTTTGGTACTTCTTCATAATGATCAAATGTCATTGAGAATGTTCCGCGTCCTTGCGTGTTAGAACGTAATGCCGTTGCATAACCGAACATTTCAGAAAGTGGAACCATAGCACGAACAACTTGTGCGTTACCGCGAGCTTCCATACCTTCTACGCGTCCACGACGAGATGTTACGTCACCCATAATGTCACCCATGTACTCTTCAGGAATTACAACTTCAACTTTCATCATTGGCTCAAGAATTACTGGGCTACATTTAGAAACCGCAGCTTTAAGCGCCATAGATGCAGCGATTTTGAACGCCATCTCAGAGGAGTCAACATCATGGTAAGATCCGTCAACTAATGCAGCTTTAATGTCAACTAGTGGATATCCAGCTAGTACACCATTTTTAAGTGAATCTTCAAGACCCGCTCCAACAGCTGGGATGTATTCACGTGGAACTACACCACCGACGATCTTGTTTTGGAATTCGAATCCTTTACCTTCTTCATTAGGTTCAAACTCAATCCAAACGTGACCGAATTGTCCACGACCACCAGACTGACGAGCGAACTTACCTTCAACTTTCGCAGCAGCGCGGAAAGTCTCACGGTATGCTACCTGAGGAGCACCAACGTTTGCTTCCACTTTGAATTCACGGCGCATACGGTCAACGATGATATCAAGGTGAAGTTCACCCATACCAGCGATGATTGTTTGGCCAGTTTCTTGGTCAGTGTGAGCACGGAATGTTGGATCTTCTTCAGAAAGCTTAGATAATGCTGTACCCATTTTATCTTGGTCAGCTTTAGATTTTGGTTCGATAGCTACAGAGATAACTGGCTCTGGGAATTCCATAGACTCAAGGATAACAAGGTTCTTCTCCTCACAAAGAGTATCACCAGTAGTAGTATCTTTTAAACCGACAGCAGCAGCGATATCACCAGCATAAACTGTTGAAATCTCTTCACGGCTGTTAGCATGCATTTGTAGGATACGTCCTACACGCTCACGCTTACCTTTAGTTGAGTTTTTCACGTAAGATCCAGAGTTTAACACACCAGAATACACACGGAAGAACGTTAATTTACCAACATAAGGGTCAGTCATGATTTTGAACGCTAGAGCTGCGAATGGTTCTTCATCGCTAGACTTACGTTCTACTTCTTCATCTGTATCCGGAAGAATACCTTTAATAGCAGGTACATCTAGTGGAGATGGTAAGTAGTCAATAACTGCGTCTAACAGAATTTGAACACCTTTGTTTTTGAATGCAGAACCACAGATTACTGGGAAGAATTCAACAGAAATTGTAGCCTTACGGATACCAGCTTTAAGCTCTTCTACAGTAATTTCTTCACCTTCTAGGTACTTCATCATCATTTCTTCATCAAGCTCAGCTACCGCTTCGATTAATTTTCCACGGTATTCTTCAGCTAGCTCTTTATGCTCTTCAGGAATTTCGATACGTTGAATATCTGTTCCTAAATCGTTACCGTACATATAAGCACACTCTTCAACAAGGTCAATGATACCATTGAACTCGTCTTCAGCACCGATTGGTAACTGAATTGGATGTGCGTTTGCTTGTAAACGGTCATGGATTGTACCTACAGAGTATAAGAAATCTGCACCGATCTTATCCATTTTGTTAACGAATACGATACGAGGTACACCATAAGTAGTAGCCTGACGCCAAACAGTTTCTGTTTGTGGTTCTACACCAGATTGTGCATCAAGAACTGCTACTGCGCCATCAAGTACGCGTAAAGAACGTTCTACTTCTACTGTGAAGTCTACGTGTCCTGGAGTGTCAATGATGTTTACACGATGACCTTTCCATTGAGCTGTAGTTGCAGCAGAAGTGATTGTGATACCACGCTCTTGCTCTTGCTCCATCCAGTCCATCTGAGATGCACCTTCGTGAGTTTCACCGATTTTATGAATACGTCCTGTGTAGTACAGGATACGCTCAGTTGCTGTTGTTTTACCAGCATCGATGTGAGCCATGATACCAATATTACGAGTGTTTTCTAAAGAGAACTCTCTTCCCATTTGGTGTCTTGCTCCTTCCATATATGGATTGGATTATTTTATTTTAAGTAGCAAAAAAGCCACTTTATTTTGTTACTTATGTCAGTATGTCCAGTACCCTCATTATGTAAAATGAGCGCTCATTGAAAGGGAGAGGCATCCTCCCTCTCCACACTTCCATAAGCGACAAATAAAGCGGTTTATGCTTACATTTATTTTACGTTGAATCCTACCAACGGTAATGAGCAAATGCTTTGTTAGCTTCTGCCATTTTATGAGTGTCTTCACGTTTCTTAACAGATGCACCAGCGTTGTTAGCTGCATCTAAGATTTCGTAAGCTAGACGCTCTTCCATAGTTTTTTCACCACGAAGACGAGCATAGTTTACTAACCAGCGAAGACCTAAAGTTGTACGGCGTTCTGGACGAACCTCAACTGGAACTTGGTAGTTAGCACCACCAACACGACGAGCGCGTACTTCAAGAACAGGCATGATGTTCTTAAGAGCTTGCTCGAATACTTCCATTGGCTCTTTACCAGCACGTTCACGAACGATATCGAACGCGTTATAAAGAATTGTTTGAGATTTACCTTTTTTACCGTCAACCATCATTTTGTTGATTAGGCGTGTTACAAGTTTAGAATTGTACATTGGATCTGGTAACACGTCACGTTTCGCAACAGGTCCTTTACGAGGCATATTGAGTTCCTCCTTTCATTGTAAGTTTATTATTTCTTAGCAGGTTTTGGTCGCTTAGTACCATATTTAGAACGTCCTTGCATACGTTTGTCAACACCAGCTGTATCAAGCGCACCACGAACGATGTGGTAACGTACCCCTGGTAAATCTTTTACACGACCACCGCGAATTAATACTACGCTATGCTCTTGTAGGTTATGACCGATACCTGGGATGTAAGCTGTAACCTCGATACCATTTGTTAAACGTACACGAGCGTATTTACGTAACGCTGAGTTTGGTTTCTTCGGAGTCATTGTACCAACACGAGTACACACACCACGTTTTTGAGGTGCAGAGATATCAGTTGATTTTTTCTTTAAAGAGTTGAAACCTTTGTTTAACGCAGGTGATTTAGATTTCCATACTTTATCAGTACGACCATTTCTCACTAATTGGTTAATAGTAGGCATTTGATTTATCCTCCCTTCGCATGTTTGTATGACCACATATCCAGGTGGTTCATTATTAGTTGAAAACAAAGTTTTTGCAAGGAAGAGCAAATGCTCTCTCCTCACAAAAACAGTTTTAACTTATTATTCCTATTGCTGAAGCTCCCACTTGAATCCCCGAAACTTTTCCAAGTTTACGAATTGATTCAACTTTGGTTATGGGTACGTTATATTGCAATGCAGTACGAGTAATAACATCGGTTAACCGCATGTCAGCATCTTCTGCAATGACAACTTCTTTAACTGTACCATTTTTGATTGCTTCCAATGTTCGTTTATGACCAACGACTACATTTTCAGCAGTTGACACTTTTTGATAAGACATATACATATCCTCCAAAGCATCGTTCAGGAGCAACCTTGCTTATAGTAACATTTTGACTCATATAATGTCAACTAGGATTATCTGTTTTTGTACAAAATTTACGACGGAAAATTTTACTGTTCCACATAAACTTCATCGTTTTCTACATTCATGTCATCTTGTGTTGTTTTCACAAGATCCACTTTGCGATAACGATTCATACCTGTTCCAGCAGGAACAAGTTTACCGATAATAACATTCTCTTTCAATCCTAGAAGTTCATCACGTTTTCCTTTAATTGCTGCATCTGTTAGAACACGAGTTGTTTCTTGGAACGATGCTGCAGATAAGAATGAATCTGTTTCTAGTGAAGCTTTTGTAATACCAAGAAGAACCGGTCTAGCTGTTGCTGGTTGTTTACCTAATAGTAACACCTTCGCATTCGCATCAGTGAACTGATGGATGTCTAGTAACGTTCCTGGTAATACATCTGTTTCACCAGCATCGCTTACGCGAACTTTACGAAGCATTTGGCGAACCATTACTTCTACGTGCTTATCACCAATTTCTACCCCTTGCATACGGTATACTTTTTGAACTTCACGTAGTAAGTATTCTTGAACTGCTGTAATATCAGTTACTTTTAATAATTCTTTCGGATCAATAGAACCTTCTGTTAACTCTTTTCCGTGACTGATAGGCTGTCCTGGAGTTACTTTCAGACGAGCACCGTAAGGAATAGCATACGTACGAGCTTCAACTTCACCCTGTACAACTACTTCTTGACGATCTTTAACATCGTTGATCGCTGCGATAACACCGTCAATTTCACTAATAACTGCCTGACCTTTCGGATTACGAGCTTCGAAGATCTCTTGGATACGAGGTAAACCTTGTGTGATATCATCTCCGGCAACCCCACCTGTATGGAACGTACGCATCGTTAACTGTGTACCTGGCTCACCGATAGATTGAGCTGCGATAATACCTACCGCCTCTCCTACTTCTACATCTGTACCAGTTGCTAAGTTACGACCGTAACACTTCTTACATACACCATGGCGAGTATTACATGTAAACGCTGAACGAATGTTTACAGTTTCAACACCCGAACTTTCAACGATATGAGCGATATCTTCAGTAATTAATTGGTTTTCACCAACTAATACTTCACCTGTTTCAGGATGTTTTACAGTTTTTCTTGCAAAACGTCCAACAAGACGATCATATAATGACTCAATAACTTCATTACCCTCTTTAATCGCACCAATTAGTAAACCACGATCTGTTCCACAATCATCTTCACGGACAATTACATCTTGTGCAACGTCTACAAGACGACGTGTTAAGTAACCAGAATCGGCAGTTTTAAGTGCTGTATCGGCAAGACCTTTACGCGCACCATGCGTAGAGATGAAGTACTCAAGTACTGTTAAACCTTCACGGAAACTTGATTTGATTGGAAGTTCAATGATACGACCAGATGGGTTTGCCATCAAACCACGCATACCAGCAAGCTGAGTAAAGTTCGATGCGTTACCACGGGCACCAGAATCACTCATCATGAAGATTGGATTGCGCTTATTCAAGGATTTCATCAGTTTTCCTTGGATAACATCTTTCGCATTACTCCAAATAGAGATAACACGATCGTAACGTTCTTCTTCCGTGATTAAACCGCGACGGAATTGTTTAATTACATTATCTACTTTTGCTTGTGCTTCGTGGAGAATTTCATCTTTTTCACCTAATACAAGAATATCTGCTACCCCAACTGTAATACCAGCTTTTGTAGAATATTTAAATCCTAAGTTTTTCATGCGATCAAGCATACGAGATGTTTCCGTAATTTGGAAACGTTTAAATACTTCCGCAATGATATTTCCAAGGATTTTCTTGCTAAATGGCGCCACTTCTTCACGACTAGCAATAATCTCTTTAATGTTCGCACCTTTTTCAACGAAATACTTCGCTGGTGTTTCTTTTTCAAGGTTTGAATTTGTCGGTTCGTTAATATAAGGGAACGACTTCGGTAAGATTTCGTTAAACATTAATTTACCAACTGTTGTTAGTAGAAGTTTGCTCTTTTGCTCTTCAGTAAATGTTTCGTTGTTTACTGAACTTGCAGCAACTGCAACACGTGTGTGCAGATGTACATATCCATTTTGATATGCAAGCAATGCTTCGTTTGCATCTTTGAACACCATACCTTCACCAATTGCACCTTCGCGCTCAAGTGTTAAGTAGTAGTTACCTAATACCATATCCTGAGATGGAGTAACAACTGGTTTTCCGTCTTTTGGATTCAAGATGTTTTGTGCTGCTAACATAAGAAGACGAGCTTCCGCTTGAGCTTCTGATGATAACGGAACGTGAACCGCCATTTGGTCACCGTCAAAGTCAGCGTTGTATGCAGTACATACAAGTGGATGAAGACGGATTGCGCGACCTTCTACTAATGTAGGTTCAAACGCCTGGATACCAAGACGGTGAAGCGTTGGCGCACGATTTAGAAGTACTGGATGCTCTTTAATCACAGATTCTAAAACATCCCAAACTTCAGGTTGTACACGCTCGATTTTACGTTTCGCACTCTTAATGTTGTGCGCTAATCCTTTTCCAACTAACTCTTTCATAACGAAAGGTTTGAACAATTCAAGCGCCATCTCTTTCGGTAATCCACATTGATACATCTTTAAGTTCGGTCCTACAACGATTACAGAACGACCAGAGTAGTCAACACGTTTACCTAATAAGTTTTGACGGAAACGTCCTTGTTTACCTTTAAGCATGTGAGATAGTGATTTCAATGGACGGTTACCTGGTCCAGTAACTGGACGGCCACGACGACCATTATCGATTAGTGCGTCTACAGCTTCTTGTAACATACGTTTTTCGTTTTGAACGATGATGCTTGGTGCACCTAAGTCCAATAGACGTTTTAAACGATTATTACGGTTAATTACACGACGGTATAAGTCGTTTAAGTCAGAAGTAGCAAAACGTCCACCATCTAACTGTACCATTGGGCGTAGTTCTGGCGGGATAACTGGAAGAACATCTAAGATCATCCAAGATGGGTGATTTCCAGAGTTACGGAATGCTTCTAATACTTCTAGACGTTTAATAGCACGAGTACGGCGTTGTCCTTGTGCTGTTTTTAATTCTTCTTTTAAGAAGTCTACTTCTTTATCTAAATCGATGTCTTGTAATAGCTTCTTAATTGCTTCTGCACCCATAGCAGCTTGGAATGTGCTGCCATATCGATCACGATATGCACGGTATTCTTTTTCAGAAAGTAATTGCTTCTTATCAAGTGGTGTATCTCCACTTTCTGTTACAACATAAGAAGCGAAATAAATTACTTCTTCAAGCGCGCGAGGGGACATGTCTAAGACAAGTCCCATGCGGCTCGGGATACCTTTGAAATACCAAATATGAGATACAGGAGCAGCTAATTCGATATGGCCCATACGTTCACGACGAACTTTTGCACGCGTTACTTCAACGCCACATCGATCACAAACTACACCTTTATAACGTACACGTTTATATTTTCCGCAATGACATTCCCAGTCCTTTTGTGGTCCGAAAATACGCTCACAGAACAAGCCATCTTTTTCAGGCTTTAACGTACGATAGTTAATCGTTTCTGGTTTCTTAACTTCACCGTATGACCAAGAACGAATCTTGTCAGGTGAAGCAAGTCCAATCTTCATATATTCAAAGTTATTTACATCTATCAAGGGGCCTACCTCCCTTTTAGTCTACAGGTTATCCCGATTATTCCTTAGTTGTCTCAACTTCGATATTCAATTTGTCTGCTGATTGATGATCATCATCTTCCGTATCACGCATCTCAATTTCTGTATCGTCGCTAGACATCATTTTAACGTCCATACCTAAACTTTGCAGTTCTTTAATCAATACTTTGAATGATTCTGGAACGCCTGGTTCTGGAACATTTTCACCTTTAACAATTGCTTCGTACGTCTTAACACGTCCAACAACATCATCAGACTTCACTGTTAAGATTTCTTGAAGAGTATAAGCAGCACCGTAAGCTTCAAGTGCCCAAACCTCCATCTCACCGAAACGCTGTCCACCGAACTGAGCTTTACCTCCAAGAGGTTGCTGCGTTACAAGTGAGTATGGTCCAGTAGAACGAGCATGAAGTTTATCGTCAACCATGTGCGCAAGTTTGATCATGTACATGACACCAACAGATACGCGATTGTCGAATGGTTCACCAGTACGTCCATCATAAAGGATTGTTTTCGCATCATTTGCCATACCAGCTTCTTCGATTGTACCCCATACGTCTTCCTCACGAGCACCATCGAATACTGGCGTTGCAATATGGATGCCAAGGTATCTTGCTGCCATACCAAGATGAAGCTCTAATACCTGACCGATATTCATACGAGATGGTACCCCTAATGGGTTCAACATGATATCGATTGGCGTGCCATCTGGTAAGTAAGGCATATCTTCTTCCGGTAAAATACGAGAGATAACACCTTTGTTACCATGACGACCGGCCATCTTGTCACCTTCAGAAATTTTACGTTTTTGAACGATATATGCACGTACAAGTTGGTTCACACCTGGTGGCAATTCATCGCCATCTTCACGGTTGAATACTTTTACGTCTAAGATAATACCGCCACCACCATGTGGCACACGTAGTGATGTATCACGTACTTCACGCGCTTTTTCACCGAAGATTGCATGTAATAGACGTTCTTCTGCTGTTAATTCTGTTACACCTTTTGGCGTTACTTTACCAACAAGTAGATCTCCGTCTTTTACTTCAGCACCGACGCGAATAATACCGCGCTCGTCAAGATTACGAAGTGCATCTTCCCCAACATTCGGGATATCACGTGTAATTTCTTCTGGTCCAAGCTTCGTATCACGGGCTTCTGATTCATATTCTTCAATATGGATAGAAGTGTACACATCATCTTTTACAAGGCGCTCACTCATGATGATTGCATCCTCGTAGTTATAACCATCCCATGTCATAAAGCCAACAAGCACGTTACGTCCAAGTGCTAGTTCACCTAGTTCCATAGAAGGACCATCCGCAAGGATTTCACCTTTTACAACTTGATCTCCAACACTTACAATTGGACGTTGATTGTAACAAGTTCCTTGGTTAGAACGAATGAATTTCAACATTTTGTAGCGATCTAAATCGCCTTTTACTTTTTGACCGTCAACTTCTACATAGCGACGTACCCAAACTTCACGTGCTTCTACGCGCTCAACAGTACCAGGATGTTTACAGATTACTGCAGCCCCTGAGTCTTTTGCTGATACGTACTCCATACCTGTACCTACAATCGGAGATTCCGGATTCATTAACGGAACCGCCTGACGTTGCATGTTCGCACCCATAAGTGCACGGTTGGAGTCATCGTTTTCTAAGAACGGAATACAAGCTGTCGCTGCGGACACTACTTGTTTTGGAGATACATCCATGTAATCGATACGTTCTTTATTTGTGACAATGTTTTCACCACGGAAACGAGCTACGATATCTTCATCAAGGAATTCTCCTTCTTCAGATAATTTCATGTTCGCTTGGGCTACAACATAGTTATCTTCTTCATCTGCTGTTAAGTAATCAACATGGCCCGTTACACGTCCAGTTTCTGGATCAACACGACGGTATGGTGTTTCAATGAAACCAAACTCATTTACTTTCGCGAATGAAGATAATGAGTTGATCAAACCGATGTTTGGTCCCTCTGGCGTTTCGATTGGACACATACGACCATAGTGAGAGTAGTGAACGTCACGTACTTCAAAGCCTGCACGCTCACGCGTTAAACCACCAGGTCCTAATGCAGATAGTCTTCGTTTGTGTGTTAACTCTGCTAATGGGTTTGTTTGGTCCATGAACTGAGATAACTGAGAACTTCCGAAGAACTCTTTAATAGATGCAATAACCGGACGAATGTTAATTAACGCTTGCGGTGTAATTGCATTTGTATCTTGGATCGACATTCTCTCACGAACAACACGTTCCATACGAGAAAGACCGATACGGAATTGGTTTTGTAATAACTCCCCTACAGAACGAAGACGACGGTTTCCTAAATGGTCAATATCATCTGTATCCCCTACTTTGTATAGTAAGTTAAAGAAGTAGCTAATAGAAGCAAGGATATCACCTGGTGTGATGTGTTTTACGTCACGAGTGATATTTGCATTCCCAATTACATTGATAGAACGTTCACCGTCTGACTCTGGAGCATAAATCTTAATCGATTGCAGCTCAACATCGCCTTCTACCACTCCACCCATTGGTTTCGCTGTCTTGAATCCAATGTTTTTCTCTAAGTAAGGTAAAATGCGATCTAGTGTACGACGGTCTAAGACTGTTCCTTCTGCCGCTAAAATTTCTCCAGTTTCTGGATCTACTAATGTTTCAGCTAAGCGTTGGTTAAACAATCTGTTTTTAATGTGTAGCTTTTTGTTGATCTTGTAACGACCTACATTTGCTAAATCGTAGCGCTTCGGATCAAAGAAGCGAGAAACAAGCAAGCTTTTCGCATTTTCTACTGTTGGTGGTTCACCTGGGCGTAGACGCTCATAAATTTCAAGCAATGCTTTTTCTGTGCTATCTGTGTTGTCTTTTTCTAGCGTATTGCTTAAGTATTCGTTATCACCTAAAAGCTCGGTGATTTCTTGATCAGAGCCAAACCCTAATGCGCGTAACAAAACAGTTACAGGAAGTTTACGCGTACGGTCGATACGCACATATACAACATCCTTAGCATCTGTTTCATACTCTAACCAAGCTCCGCGGTTTGGAATTACAGTAGCAGTAAAACCACGTTTTCCGTTTTTATCCACTTTGCCACTATAGTATACGCTTGGAGAGCGAACTAACTGGGAAACGATAACACGTTCTGCACCGTTAATTACGAATGTTCCTGTCTCTGTCATGAGTGGGAAATCTCCCATGAACACATCCTGTTCTTTTACTTCACCAGTTTCCTTATTGATTAGACGAACTTTCACACGAAGTGGTGCTGCATACGTCACATCACGCTCTTTACATTCTTCTACAGAGTATTTAGGTTCACCTAAGCTGTAGTCGATAAATTCAAGCGATAGATTTCCCGTAAAGTCTTCAATCGGAGAAATGTCTTGGAACATTTCTCGCAAACCCTCATCAAGAAACCACTGATAAGAAGAGGTTTGAATTTCGATAAGATTTGGTAACTCTAATACTTCACTAATACGGGCATAACTTCTTCGTTGGCGGTGGCGTCCGTATTGAACTAGTTGACCTGTCAACTGCTTCACCCCTCAAATCATGAGTATTATAAATGCACAAAAAAATTTGTGCAAAATCACAAATAAATACAGCTAACGCCAGTAGCGCAGCTTTTTCTCTCAAAGATAGATACGCTGAGTCTTTCTACCTGCTCAAAAAAGAAAAATGGCTTCTATAAGAAAACCATCATTCTGTTTCATCATCTGCTGATTTTACTATCTTTTCCAAGAGAAGCAAAAATATACATCGTTCTCAACGCAGAAAATCATATATTGGCATTGTATAATGTTAACATAGCCAAAAATAACCGTCAACGTTTTTTTGATTTTATGATATAATATCCTTTTTTCTTTTCTACAACTTCAACTTCAGAAAATGTTTCCTCTAGTTTTTTAAGCGCAGATGGTGCACCTTGTTTCTTTTGAATAACAATCCAAAGCTCTCCACCCGACACTAGATGAAGGGCAGCTTTTTCTAAAATCTCATGCACGATATGCTTACCAGCACGAATTGGAGGATTAGATAGAATAGCAGCATACTTGCCATCTACATTTTCATAGACACTACTTTGAAAAATACGAACGTTTTCAATTTTGTTATTAGCAGCATTTTCTTTTGCAAGTCCAAGTGCCCTTTCGTTCACATCCACCATGTGAACACTACGCTCTTGAAACTCTTTTGCTAACGACAAACCGATTGGACCGTATCCACATCCCACGTCTAATACGTCACCTTTAATATCCGGCATTTGAAACGCTTCAATTAAAAGGCGAGAACCAAAGTCCACCTCGTTTTTCGAAAACACCCCATGATCAGATAAAAAAGCAAAGTGGGATCCTCGCAATGCATATTCCCATCGTTTACGATCACTTTTGCTCGAAGGATCATTAGAAAAATAATGGTCTGCCATATGGCCACCTCTTTTCTTTACAGTTAAAAAAAAAGCCCGCATAAGAGCGAGCTTTTTTATAGCTTCAAAAGTTAATTACTTAACTTCTACAGAAGCGCCAACTTCTTCAAGTTTAGCTTTGATTTCTTCAGCTTCTTCTTTAGAAGCGCCTTCTTTAACTGCTTTTGGAGTGTTGTCAACTACTTCTTTAGCTTCTTTTAAGCCAAGACCAGTGATTTCACGAACAACTTTGATAACTTTGATTTTTTGTGCGCCTGCGCTAGCAAGTACAACATCAAATTCAGTTTGCTCAGCAGCAGCTTCACCAGCGCCACCAGCTACAGCTACAGGAGCAGCAGCAGTTACGCCGAATTCTTCCTCGATAGCTTTTACTAAGTCGTTAAGTTCTAATACAGTCATAGATTTAACTGCTTCAATGATTTGTTCTTTAGTCATTGTAAATATCCTCCCTTAATTAGGTTCTTATTGTTTTATCGATAACACGTAATTATCTTTTGAAAATTAAGCGCCTTGCTCTTCTTTTTGATCTGCAACTGCTTTAGTAGCGATTGCAAGACCACGCATTGGAGCTTGAAGAACGCTAAGAAGCATAGAAAGTAAGCCTTCACGTGATGGAAGAGTAGCGATAGCTTTAACCTCATCAAGTGATACAAGTTTACCTTCGATTACGCCCGCTTTAATTTCTAAAGCTTCATGATCTTTAGCGAAGTCGTTTAAAACTTTCGCAGGAGCAATTACATCCTCGTTACTGAACGCGATTGCGTTTGGTCCTGTTAAGAATTCGTTTAACTCAGCCATTTCAACAGATTCTGCAGCACGGCGAGTTAAAGAGTTTTTGTAAACTTTGAACTCAACGCCAGCCTCACGTAAGTTTTTACGTAATTCAGTTGCTTCAGATACTGTTAAACCACGGTAGTCAACAACGATTGTAGATTTACTTTCGCGAAGTTTATCAGCGATTTCAGTTACAACTTGTTGTTTAGTTTCGATTGCTTTGCTCATGTTATTACACCTCCTGTAGATTATATAGAAGATGTACCGAAAGTGCACTAAAAAACCTCCATGCCCAGTTGTAGACATGGAGGCATATAGTCACAGAAAAAAATTCCGCTTCGTATATTAACACCTAGGTAGGAAATTAAGCCAAGTTGGCACCTACTGTCTACGGTACACTATTTAAATTCACAACATAAATGATTATATTAAAACTTCTTTATGAAGTCAACTTCCAATTTTTACGCGATTGTAGAAACGTCTACACGTACGCCAGGTCCCATTGTAGAAGCAACAGTTGCATTCTTCATGTAAGTACCTTTTGCAGCAGCTGGTTTAGCTTTTAATAGCGTATCAGCAATTGTTTTGAAGTTTTCTACTAGTTTAGCATCTTCGAAAGATACTTTACCGATTGGAACATGGATGTTACCAGCTTTATCAACGCGGTATTCAACTTTACCAGCTTTGATTTCGTTAACAGCTTTTGTTACATCGAAAGTAACTGTTCCAGTTTTAGGGTTTGGCATTAAACCTTTAGGTCCTAATACGCGACCGAGTTTACCAACTTCACCCATCATGTCAGGAGTTGCTACTACTACATCGAAACCGAACCAACCTTGTTGGATTTTGCCGATGTAATCAGTATCGCCTACGAAGTCAGCGCCAGCAGCTTCAGCTTCTTTTGCTTTTTCGCCTTTAGCGAATACTAATACACGTTGTACTTTACCAGTACCGTGTGGAAGAACAACTGCACCACGAATTTGTTGGTCAGCTTTCTTAGGATCAACACCTAAACGGAATGCAGCTTCTACAGTTGCATCAAATTTAGCTGTGTTTGTTTTCTTTACTAATTCTACTGCTTCTGTTGCAGAGTAAGCAGTTGCACGATCAACAAGCTTCGCAGCTTCTACGTACTTTTTACCTCTTTTAGCCATGTTTATTTCCTCCTTGAATGTGGTTTTAGCGGAATAACCTCCCACGTTTACGCCTTCATTCCGGGAACCCCCGAGGATGTGCGCCCATCCATTTATTTAAAAACGATACTCATTTACGATAATAAAGGTTGCGAATTGGAATTCCAGACCCGCAACCTTTTTTACAAAAAAACAAATCGAATTAGTCTTCGATAACGATACCCATACTGCGCGCAGTACCTTCAACCATACGCATTGCAGCTTCTACACTAGCAGCGTTTAGGTCAGGCATTTTTGTTTCAGCGATTTCGCGTACTTTATCACGCTTAACAGTTGCCACTTTATTACGGTTTGGTTCACCAGAACCAGACTCGATACCAGCTACTTTCTTAAGAAGAACAGCAGCAGGAGGAGTTTTAGTAATGAAAGTGAATGAACGGTCTTCGAATACCGTAATTTCAACAGGAATGATAAGACCAGCTTGATCTGCTGTACGAGCGTTGAACTCTTTACAGAAGCCCATGATGTTAACACCCGCTTGTCCTAATGCTGGACCAACTGGTGGAGCTGGGTTAGCTTTACCTGCAGGAATTTGAAGTTTTACCATTTTAATTACCTTTTTAGCCACGAGACACACCTCCTTAAGTCCGTGATGTGGTCAATTGGGCAGTGATTTGCCCTCCCACTTTTATTTTATCTGTACGATAAAATCTTTTCAAAAAACGTCTCCGTTACCGAAGACGTACTGACTTAAAAGATATTATCACTTTTTACAATTCATTTCAAGTTTCATTTTATAATTTTTCAATTTGATGGAAATCCAGCTCGACCGGTGTTTCACGACCAAACATGTCTACAAGCACTCTTACTTTTTGTTTTTCCATATCAATCTCTTCGATTGCGCCTGTATAGTTCGCGAATGGCCCTTCATTTACACGCACTGTTTCATGAAGTTCAAAGTCAAAATCAACCACTTCATTGTCCATTCCCATATGCTTCATAATGGTAACAACTTCCTCTTCTAATAAAGGAGATGGTTTTGAACCTGACCCAGAAGATCCAACAAAACCTGTTACGCCTGGTGTATTACGAACAACATACCAAGAATCATCAGTCATAATTAGTTCAACTAATACATAACCTGGGAATACTTTTCTTTTTGTTAATTTTTCTTTTCCGTTTTTCATTTCTACTTCTACTTCTTCCGGAACAACAACACGGAAAATTTTATCTTGCATTCCCATTGATTCTACACGTTTCTCTAGGTTTGCTTTTACTTTATTTTCATATCCAGAATAAGTATGGACAACATACCAACTTTTTTCCATTCATTTAGGACGAGCGTCCTTCCCTCCCTGACGTACATTTTTTTGTGCAAATGAAAAAACCCGTTCATCGGGCTTTTACACAGTTCGTATAAATAACATTATATCATGGATAAGTGCTTCTTATTCAAGAACTAACCAAGAATTAACCGAATTAAAGAAGAAATACCCATGTCAACTACTGCAAAGAAAACTGCAAAAAACACAACTGTCGCAATAACAGTAGCTGTTGAACGGAGTAATTCATCTTTCTTAGGCCAACTTACTTTTTTCATTTCGCGACCTACATCGCCGAAAAAGTTCGTCAAACGCATTTACGGGACCTCCAGTGTATTGTTTCGATTATTTATTTTGTTTCCTTATGAACTGTATGCATATTGCATGTTTTACAAAACTTCTTTATCTCAAGTCGCTCTACTGAGCTCGTATCTTTCATTGTGGAGTAGTTTCGATTCTTACACTCTTCACATGAGAGTACAACTTTTTTCCTCATTTGTTACACCAACCTTGTAACGTTATGTCCCTAAAAATGTATCATACAATAAAAGACAATGTCAATGACATGCCGCTTACTACCTTACAAAAAGAAAACAGGAGAATCACTTTACCTCCTGCGACATATACTATGAGTTTAAAGTTGTATTTTCTCTCATTTCCATATATCGTTCAAGTTTTCTTTTCACACGCTGCAGGGCATTATCAATAGACTTTACATGTCTATTTAGCTGTTCTGAGATTTCTTGATAAGAGCGACCATCTAAATATAAAGAAAGGACTTTCCTTTCTAAATCGCTTAATAATTCAGATATCTTTAGTTCTATGTCGGTATATTCTTCCTGGCTAATAATCATCTCTTCAGGATCAGTTACCTTTGCTTCTGAAATAACATCTAATAGCGTACGATCAGATTCCTCATCGTAAATCGGTTTGTCTAAAGAAACATACGAATTTAAAGGAATATGTTTTTGTCTCGTTGCTGTCTTAATAGCAGTAATAATTTGACGAGTAATACATAATTCAGCAAATGCTTTAAAAGAAGAGAGCTTGTCCCCTTTATAATCACGAATAGCTTTAAACAATCCAATCATACCTTCTTGAACAATATCTTCCCGATCGGCACCTACTAAAAAATACGATCTTGATTTTGCGCGAACAAAGTTCTTGTACTTGTGAATTAAATATTCAAGAGCATCAATATTACCTTTTCGAACTAACTCAACTATTGCCTCATCCTCTAAATCACGAAACGTAACGTTGTTGGTACTTACGAAGCCTGTTTCCACTCTGATCCCTCCGACCGCTATTTATTTAGAAATATTATACAGTAAGCGCTTGAAGAGCGTCAATGGTTCAACGCTCTCCTCGCCTTAATTTTTCTAACTTTTCTGTAATATCCTTGCTAAATATCGTTCGCATAGCTGGTTGTTTATCTTTTACCTCTCGCGTTTGATGGCGCACTTGTTGTTCCATCGCCTGTACTTCTATCTCTAGTTCACGGGCTGATTTCCTAAGTGCTCCTTGCGCAAAAATAACCCACTGTTCTGTATAATCGGAAGTCGCAACATAAATTTGTGTATTAATGTTACGAAGCTCAATCGCGAGCTGTTCAATTTTTTCATCAGCAGTTTGATTTCTCCTTGTGAAAATAACTTCAACACGCGATTGCTGCATCTTCTTCTCAATACCTTGAACTGTATAAGCATCAAATACAATCATGACTCTTGTTCCTGTGTAGCCCTGATAATCCGCCATCTTATCAATTAGCGCGTCCCTTGATGACTGTAAGTCTACATCCCTCAATTTTTTCAAGTCTCTCCAAGCCCCAATAATGTTATAACCGTCAACGATTAAAATATCGTCCATTTTTACTCACCAATCTGGTGACGTTTGCGATATACCTCGTACATTAGCAGACTAGCAGCTACTGAAGCATTTAAGGATGTAACTTTACCAACCATCGGTAAATGAATAAGGAAATCACACTTTTCACCAATAATACGGCTCATACCTTTCCCTTCACTACCAATTACTAACCCAATCGGCATATTGCCATCTAAGTTGCGATAATCTGTTTTCCCTTTTGCATCTGTGCCCGCAATCCAAAGACCACGTTCTTTTAACTCATCAATTGTTCGTGATAAATTTGTCACACGAGCAACGGGAATGTATTCAATTGCCCCTGTTGAAGCCTTTGCAACCGATGCCGTTAACCCAACTGCTCGGCGCTTTGGAATAATAATCCCATGCGCTCCGGTTGCATCCGCTGTACGCATAATAGATCCTAGGTTATGTGGGTCTTCAATTTCATCAAGAATTAAGAAGAACGGATCTTCGTTACGCTTAGCAGCTACCTCAAATAAATCTTCTAATTCCGCATACTGATATGCCGCAACTTGCGCAATCACCCCTTGATGATTTCCTTCAACAAGCTGATCTAATTTTTTCTTTGGTGCATGCTGTAAAATAATTTTATTCTCTTTCGCTAACGCTAATACAATTTGCACTTGTCCCTTGGCAGCACCTTCTGCAATCCAAATCTTATTAATATCTCGCCCTGATCGTAACGCTTCAATTACAGGGTTACGGCCGATAATGTATTCACTACTCATGTTGATGCGCCTCCTTCTTTTACTTCTAATACATCAATTGCTTTATATACAAGCTCTTCTAATCGTTCACGATTGTTCAATAAATAATGATAGCCGAGCAATGCCTCGAAGGCCGTACTATAGCGATACGTTTGTACATCCGTATTTTTTGGAACAGTACCAGAATTCGCATTACGCCCTCTTCTTAGTACCGCTTCTTCTTCCTCTGTTAGAAATGCTGTCTCTAAAAAATGATAAACAACTTTCGCCTGCGCCTTTGCTGAAACAAAGCTTGTCCCTAAACGATGTAGTTGATTGGGACGAACTGTTCCTTTTTGAAGGAGGTGATAGCGGATATATTGTTCATATACCGCATCACCCATATAGGCTAACGCTAAGCTGTTCAATTGCTTTGCATCAATCATGTTTATCCTCTTTTCCATCTTGTACCTTGTGCTGTATCTTCTAAAATAATATTGCGCTCTTTTAAATCATCGCGAATTTGATCTGATAATGCGAAATCACGATTTTTACGAGCTTCAATACGTTTTTGAATTAACACTTCAATCTCTTCATCAAGTAATTCTTCTTTTGTTAATTCTAATCCTAAGATGCCAAATAATGTTTCAAACTGTTTTACATACGCCTCAAGCACAGCTTTTGATGTATGTTCTTCTAGTAAATATTGATTTACATGGTTTGCTAAGTTATATAATTCTGTTACTGCGTTTGCTGTATTAAAATCATCATCCATCGCTGCTTCAAATGCAACTTGGAATTTTTCCATTTCAGCTAACCACTTCTCGTTATGATCCGTTAAATCCGTACTACTTTCCATGCGATGTTTTAAATTACCGTATGCCGTTTTAATACGCTCTAACCCATTATTCGTATTCTGTAATAATTCTTCACTAAAGTTAATTGGATGACGATAGTGAACCGATAGCATAAAGAAACGAATTAATTGCGGATTATATTGCTTAATAATATCGTGAACTAAAATGAAGTTCCCTAATGATTTAGACATTTTTTCATTGTTAATATTAATATATCCATTATGCATCCAGTAACGTGCAAATGTTTTTCCAGTCAAAGCTTCTGATTGTGCAATCTCATTTTCATGATGCGGGAACGCTAAATCTTGACCACCAGCGTGAATATCGATTGTATCCCCCAAATATTTCCGTGCCATTGCAGAGCATTCAATATGCCATCCCGGACGACCTTTCCCCCAAGGGCTCTCCCAGAAGATCTCTCCTTCTTTCGCAGCTTTCCATAATACAAAGTCAAGTGGATCTTGTTTCTTTTCTCCAACTTCAATACGTGCACCATGACGCAAATCTGCAATTGGTTGATGAGACAATTTGCCGTAGCCTTCAAATTCTTTCGTTTTGTAATAAACATCTCCTTCTGATTCATATGCATATCCTTTTTTCACAAGTTCCTCAATAAACTCAATAATGATATCCATATTTTCTGTTACACGAGGGTGAACTGTAGCGTGCTTGCAACCTAATGCAGTTACATCTTCAAAATACGCTTCAACAAAGCGATCTGCAATTGTTGGAACGTCCTCTCCTAGCTCATTTGCTGCTTTAATTAATTTATCATCTACATCCGTAAAATTAGAAACATATTGTACATCATACCCTTTATATTCTAAGTAGCGACGCACTGTATCAAATACCATAGGTGGTCTTGCATTTCCAATATGAATATAGTTGTATACTGTCGGCCCGCATACATACATCTTCACTTTATTTTCTTCCAAAGGAACAAACTCCTCTTTCTGACGCGTTAACGTATTATAAATGTGAATAGTCATTTTCATCCTTCCTTTCCACTTTTACTTCAAGTTGCTTTTTTAATTTCTCAAGTTCAGCTTCCATCACTTTCAATTTATCGAAAATTGGATCCGGAAGATCCGAATGGTTTAATTCCTGACCTACCTTGACTCCATTCTGAATTACGACACGACCAGGTATACCTACAACTGTCGAATGCGCAGGAACTTCTTTCAACACAACGGACCCTGCACCAATTTTAGAATTCTCTCCAACCGTAATGGATCCGAGTACTTTCGCACCAGTTGCAATAAGTACATTATCTTGAATTGTTGGATGCCTTTTTCCTTTTTCTTTCCCTGTACCGCCTAATGTAACTCCTTGATAAATGGTTACATTGTCTCCAATTTCACATGTCTCCCCAATAACAACTCCCATACCATGGTCAATAAAAAAGCGGCGACCAATTGTGGCTCCTGGATGAATCTCGATACCAGTAAAAAAACGACTAACTTGTGAAATCCAACGCGCAATAAAGAAAAAATTTCGTTTATAAAAGGCGTGTGCAATTCGGTGTGCCCAAACTGCATGTAATCCAGAGTAAGTTAAAATGACTTCGAAATAACTTCGCGCCGCTGGATCTTGTTCAAAAACGACTTCAATATCTTCTCGAAGCCTCTTAAACATCGATGTCCCCTCCCCTTTATGGACTACTATTCCGAGTGAACTGATTCCCCCGCTATTGGTGGACAGTACTACCTCCACCTCATCATTCAGTGAAAGAAAAGAAGTTAGATTGGAGATGAATTACCCGTAAAGGCCCAATTGGTGAAGGCTAATAATTAGTGAGGAATGAAGCCCCCACTGATTAGAGGTTCACTTTATCGCTAACTTCCTTGTTTGTTACCTAGTTTTTATCCATCTGTACAAAAACTTATACCCATACCTATTTACATGGTATAAAAAAAGACGCCTCTGTCATATTGACAGAGGCGCCTTATAAGCGCGGTTCCACTCTGTTTAGGCTTAAATAAAGCCTCAAACTCATCCATGATAACGGTTTATACCGCTTCTGCTTACTTTGCGTCCTTATGACGTCCCGAAACTCTTCGTTGTTCAGCAGAAGACTCGAAGGGGCATTTCAAAAATCCACTTATAAACCACTTCCAGCCAAAAGGTGGTTCTCTCTGTAAAAAGCCTGATTTTCTACTTCTCCTTCTCGTCGCTTTCCCTTATTAGGTTTTTAAGTATTCTTATTATATTTCTAAATTCGTCAAATGTTAACCAATTACTTTACGAATACGATTTAAAACTTTTTCTTTTCCAAGAAGTGCAATTGCGTTTGGAAGTTCTGGGCCATGTGTTTGACCCGTAGTTGCAACACGAATTGGCATAAATAAATTTTTACCTTTATGACCTGTTTCTTTTTGAACAGCTTTAATTGCCTTCTTAATTGCTGCTGGTTCTAGTTCATCTAAAGCTTCTAATCCCGCTGCAAATGCACGAAGTACTTCAGGTACTTGTTCACCTTTTAATACTTCTTGTCCTTCTTCTTCATAGTCTACATGATCTTTGAAGAACATTTCAGAAAGCTCTACAATTTCAGCTCCAAAGCTCATTTGTTCATGGTATAAAGCAATTACATCACGAACCCAAACCTGTTCTTGTTCGCTTAAGTTTTCACTTACACGACCAGCTTTCACTAAATGCGGTAAACTTAATGCAACAACAGCATCTAGGTCTTGCTTTTTCATATATTGATTGTTCATCCATTTTAGTTTTTGAGAATCAAATAATGCAGGTGATTTTGATAAACGTGCCGCATCAAACATTTCAATAAACTCATCTTTAGAGAAGATTTCTTCCTCCCCTACTGGTGACCAACCAAGTAATGCGATAAAGTTAAAAATCGCTTCTGGAAGATATCCAAGCGCTTGATATTGTTCAATAAATTGAATAATAGATTCATCACGTTTACTTAATTTTTTACGGCTCTCATTTACGATTAATGTCATATGACCGAATTGTGGGATATCCCATCCAAATGCTTCATAAATCATCATTTGTTTCGGTGTGTTAGAGATATGGTCATCGCCACGAAGAACATGTGTGATTTCCATTAAATGATCATCTACCGCTACTGCAAAATTATAAGTTGGAATACCATCTTTTTTCACAATAACGAAATCACCAAAGTCATTTGAGTGGAAAGCAACTTCATCTTTTACGATATCCTTAAACGTGTAGTCGCGGTCAGCTAGTACACGGAAACGAATACTTGGAATGCGGCCTTCTGCTTCAAATTGCTTGATTTGTTCTTCTGTTAAATCACGGTGATTACCTGCATAACGAGGTGTTTCACCACGAGCAATTTGTCCTTCACGCTCTGCTTCTAATTCCTCTTCTGTCATGTAACATTTATAAGCTAAACCACGTTCTAGTAAATCTTCATATAACTTTTTATAAATATCTAAACGTTCTGTTTGACGATATGGTCCATATTCACCACCAACATCAACACCTTCATCCCAGTCCATACCGAGCCATTTCAAGTATTTTAATTGGCTTTCTTCCCCACCAGCAACATTGCGTTTTACATCAGTATCTTCAATACGAATAATAAACTTGCCATCTTGATGACGAGCAAATAAATAATTAAATAATGCCGTACGCGCATTTCCGATATGTAAGTGTCCTGTTGGACTCGGCGCATAGCGTACTCTCACTTGCTTTTCCATAATTGGTACACCTTCCATTCTTAATGTCAACACATTCTATAATTGTACACCAAAAAAATCTGATTATCCATCTTACGAATCAAAAACAACTATTTTTTCTGTAATAATACAACTGCTTGAGAAGCAATCCCTTCTTCTCTTCCTGTAAATCCTAATTTTTCAGTTGTTGTTGCCTTCACATTAATATTGCCTATAGAAGTTTCTAATAACTCACTAATACGCTTACGCATATTTTCAATATGTGGTGCCATTTTCGGCTTCTGCGCAATAATTGTACAATCTAAATTACCTAACTCATACCCTTGTTCACGCACAAACTCCCAAACTTTTTGCAATAACACCGCTGAATCTGCATCCTTAAAGGCAGGATCTGTATCTGGAAAATGTTTTCCGATGTCACCTGCAGCAATTGCTCCTAAACATGCATCAGCAATTGTATGTAAAAGTACATCTGCATCTGAGTGACCTAACAAACCTTTTTCATGCGGAATCGTAATTCCACCGATAATTAACGGTCTACCTTCTGCAAATTCGTGTACATCAAAACCTTGTCCAATTCGAAACATTTTACATCCTCCTCAAGCTAAACTACTGAACGTTATGATTCTATATTATATCTATGCACCTATAAAGAAAAGCCCGGCAGTAACCGGGCTTTTCTTTATATTCTTTCTACTACCCCTTCTGAACACGCAAGAAACTTTCAGCAATTAATAAATCTTCTGGCGTTGTCACTTTAATATTGTAATAACTACCCTCTACTACGCCCACTTCCTTACCAATACGTTCTACAAGACTTGCATCATCTGTACCAAGGAAACATCCCTGCTTTGCACTTTGATGCGCTTCTAGTAAAAGTGGAACAGAAAACCCTTGAGGTGTTTGTACGGCTCTCAACTGAGAACGTTCAACTGTTTCAACAACTGTATTTTGTTCTACCCGTTTTACCGTATCCTTTACAGGTACCGCACAAATCGAAGCACCTTTCTGCTTCGCTGCAATCAATACATCACGGGTCATTTTATTCGTTACAAACGGACGTGCTCCATCATGTACGAGAACATACTCAGTTTGCTTCACATATTGAAGTGCATTATATACACTATCTTGTCTTTCAGCCCCACCTTGGATAAACTGCACACTCTTTTGAATCGGATATCTCTGTATTAACTCTTCAAAATAGGAACGTTCTTCTTCATTAATTGCCATAATAATATTTTTACATGCTTCATCTTTTTCAAAAACACGTAATGTATGCACAATAATAGGCACTTCATTAATAAGCAAAAATAATTTATTTTTACCAGCACCCATTCGCTTTCCTTGGCCCGCGGCCGGAATAATTAATGTATACATGCTAATAACCCTCTACTTATAATGCTTTTTCTAGTAATTTTCGCTTTGCAAAAATCATGCGACCAGCAGATGTTTGTAGTACACTCGTAACGAGTACATCAAGTTGTGAACCAACATATTGTCGACCATCTTCTACTACAATCATCGTACCATCATCTAAATAAGCAACACCTTGATTTTGCTCTTTTCCATCTTTGACAACATAAACGCTTAGTTCTTCACCGGGAAGTACAACTGGCTTAATTGCATTTGCTAAATCATTAATGTTTAGAACTGTTACTCCTTGTAGTTCAGAAACTTTATTTAAGTTGAAATCATTTGTGACAACAGTACCACCAGTTACTTTCGCTAATTTCACAAGCTTGCTGTCTACTTCTTGAATATCTTCGAAATCGCCTTCATAAATCTCTACTGGAATTGGCATCTCTTTTTGAATACGGTTTAAAATATCTAATCCTCTACGTCCTCGATTACGCTTTAATGCATCCGAAGAATCCGCAATATGTTGCAACTCCTCTAATACAAACTGAGGAATGACAATCGTTCCTTCTAGGAATTTCGTTTGACAAATATCAGCAATACGTCCATCAATAATTACACTAGTATCAAGAATTTTCCAATGCGAAGAAGATTCCTCTACTCCTGTTTCCGTTTCAGCCTCTTCATTATCACTATTGTTATTTTTCTTCTTGCCACCGCGTTGTGGTAGTGTAAATAATCCTAACAATTCATTTCTCTTTTTAAATCCTACCTGGAATCCTAAGTAACCAAGTAGAAGTGTAAAGAAGATTTGCAATACAGTACTAATGACTGGAATTGTAAATTCACGAATTGGTATCAAAATTAAATACGCAACAATAAGACCTGAGATTAATCCTAGCGTGCCAAATAAAACATCTGTTACAGGCGCCTTTACAAGAGCTTCCTCAATATGTTTAATAAGCTGAACAATATAATCTACAAGCCAAAATGTTGTTAAAAATAAAATAATTGCACCAATAATTGCACGAACATATGAGCCCTCCAGTAACGGGATTGCACCCATGTCCAATACATTAATAAATTTCGGGATTAAATAAATCCCTAACGCTCCTCCGATTACTAAAACAAAGAGCTGTACGATCCGTTTTAACATCCAACCACCTCCTACTCATTATTAACCATTGTTTTGCTAATCAAAACGCCGAATGCAAAAGCGGACGTGTCTTTTTATAAATTGGTTTATTTACCAATATATCATATCATATACCAAAAATGTGATAGTGTCGTTATATTATGAAATCAATGTAATATTCTTAATTGTGTCTACTCATATATAAATGCTCTTGGATTCGTTTTAAACCTTCTCGTATTTTTTTCGCCCGAACTTCTCCAATTCCTTCTACATCATCTAACTCATTAATACTTGCACGACAGACACCTTGCAATGTTTTAAATCGATTGATTAAATTTTCAATAATAAGAGGTGGTACCCGAGAAATTTTACTTGTAATCCTATATCCTCTCGGTGTAACACTTTCCTCTAAACTCATTTGCCCTGGGTAACCAAGCAATTTCACTAAATCACTATCTTCTAAAAGCTGTGCATTTGCAAGTTCCTGTAATTTTTTTAAAATTTGATAGTGATCCTGCGTCTTTTCTTGATAGTAGTCTTTAATTAATAATGCTGCCTCTGCTTCCAAATCAGCCAACAGCTCAGTAAGCTGTAAACGAATAAGTCTACCTTCTGTTCCTAATTCATGAATATAACTTAGGATTTCATTCTTAATACGGAGTACCATCTCGACACTATGTAGGACGTGGACCACTTCAGACATCGTAACAACTTCCTCAAATTCTAGAATACCCAAGTTCGTAATACCATCATTCCATACTGCTTTATATTTTTCTAAAGTTTGAATAGCCTGATTTGCCTTTGTTAAAATAACGCCTATGTCTTTTAGTGTATAACGTAAACTTCCCTGATATAGCGTAATTACGTTACGTCTTTGTGAAATAGCAACAACAAGACTTCCTGTTTGCTTCGCTACACGTTCTGCTGTGCGATGACGCATTCCTGTTTCAATGGAATCAATAGATGCCTCGGGAACTAACTGTGCATTTGCAATTAAAATTTTACTTCCCGTCTCATTTAAAATAAGAGCCCCATCCATTTTTGCTAATTCGTATAAACTAGCGGGAGAGAATGCACAATTAATGTGAAATCCTCCATCAACAATGCTTTTAATTTGATCATTATACCCAAGGACAATTAAGCCACCTGTTTGCGCACGAAGTACATTATCTATGCCTTCTCGCAAAGGTGTCCCTGGTGCAACAAGCTGCAAAATATTAATCATACTTTTGACACGTTGCTTGTTTTCTTCCATAGCCTAGCCTCCTAATGTCAAACGAAGCGCCTCTCCTAAATTAGAAACACCAACTACTTCAATCCCATCAGGAATTGTCCAACCCCCTAAATTTTTTTGCGGGATGATGGCACGCTGAAATCCTAATTTAGCCGCTTCTTGTACCCGTTGTTCAATTCTCGATACCCTTCTTACTTCTCCAGTTAACCCAACTTCTCCTATTACCGCATCGGTTGGGGCAGTTGACTTATCTCGAAAACTCGATGCAATACTTAAAGCCACCGCCAAATCAATTGCTGGTTCATCCAATCTCAATCCTCCAGCAACCTTTAAATACGCATCTTGGTTTTGCAATAATAAACCTGCTCTTTTTTCTAGCACTGCCATAATAAGCGATACACGATTATGATCAATCCCTGTAGCCATTCTTCGTGGATTTCCAAAACTAGTAGGAGAAATTAATGCTTGTATTTCTACTAAAACAGGCCTTGTCCCTTCCATAGAAGCAACAACTGTAGAGCCAGCAACTCCAACAGGCCTTTCTTCTAGAAAAATTTCAGAAGGATTTAATACTTCCGCAAGACCGAGTTCCTTCATTTCAAAAATACCCATCTCATTTGTAGAACCAAAGCGATTTTTAACCGCTCGCAAAATACGATATGTATGATGACGGTCTCCTTCAAAATAAAGAACCGCATCCACCATATGTTCTAACATACGCGGTCCTGCAATTGCCCCTTCTTTCGTTACATGTCCTACGATAAAAATTGGAATTCCTTTCGTTTTTGCAAGTTTCATCAGTTCCGCTGTACATTCACGTACTTGTGAAACACTACCTGGTGCTGAAGTTACTTCTGGCAAATAAATAGTTTGAATGGAATCAATGACAACAAAGGAAGGGTTCATTTCATCAATATGTGCCGCAATTCGCTGTAAATCTGTTTCCGAAACAACAAATAAGTTGCTTCCATTTACATGTAGACGATCTGCACGAAGTTTAATTTGTTTTGCTGATTCTTCACCAGATATATACAATACATCATACGAAGAATCTGCTAATTGCGATGATATTTGTAGTAGTAAGGTTGATTTTCCAATTCCAGGATCTCCTCCAATAAGTACGAGGGAACCGTCAACAATTCCTCCACCGAGTACACGATTAAATTCTTGAAATTTTGTTTCAATCCGTGCCTCTGACTTTGTTTCTACTTCTGTAAGACGCCTTGGCTTTGTTACTTCCGTTTGAATCGCATTTGCATAGTTGATGCGACGCGATGATACAACTTGTTCCATCTCTTCAACAAGCGTATTCCATTGCCCACATCCAGGGCACTTACCCATATATTTTGGTGACTGATAACCACATTCTTGACATATAAATCTCGTTTTCTTTTTAGCCATCTTGTTTTTACTTCACTTCACTTTCATCTATAAACATACATCCTTCTCGTACAAGAAAGAGGGCTATTATTTAGCCCTCCTTGTTTGTCTATACTTATTTTACCTTTTCTACACTGCGAATGACAAATGATTCCCCTTCGGCGTCAAAGACAACTTTTTGACCTTTCTCAATTTCTCCTTTTAGAAGTTCTTCTGATAATCGATCTTCCACATGTTTTTGGATTGCTCGACGAAGTGGACGAGCACCATACTCACGATCGAATCCTTTATCAGCAATCGCTTCAATTGCTGCACTTGTTAACTCTAATTCAATCTCTTGTTCTTTTAACCGATTTACTAATTGATTAACCATAAGCGTTACAATTTCTTGAATATGTTTTTTCTCAAGCATATGGAAAACAATGATTTCATCAATACGGTTTAAGAACTCTGGACGAAATGCTTTTTTCAATTCATCCATTACTTTACCCTTCATATCTGAATAATCACGGCTCTCATCTTGTACGTTAAAACCGAGATGTTTATTACGTTTTAATGCTTCGGCACCAACGTTAGATGTCATAATAACAATTGTATTTCGGAAATCAACTGTACGCCCTTTAGAGTCTGTTAAACGCCCATCTTCTAGCACTTGCAGTAAAATGTTAAATACATCTGGATGTGCCTTCTCTACTTCATCTAGCAGCACGACAGAATATGGTTTGCGACGAACTTTTTCTGTTAATTGGCCGCCTTCTTCATATCCCACATATCCTGGCGGAGACCCCACTAAGCGAGAAGTAGAATGTTTCTCCATATACTCAGACATATCAATACGAATCATTGCATCTTCATCACCAAACATAGATTCTGCTAATGCACGCGCAAGCTCCGTTTTACCTACACCAGTCGGTCCTAAGAAAATAAATGAACCAATTGGGCGTTTCGGATCTTTTAAACCCGCTCTTGCGCGGCGCACTGCTTTCGCTACTGCGACAACAGCTTCATCTTGGCCAATTAAACGGTCATGTAAAATGGATTCTAGATTCAATAATTTATTTGTTTCTGTTTGTGCAAGTTTAGAAACCGGAATACGCGTCCACGTAGAAACAACATTTGCAATGTCTTCTACTGTTACTTCTGAATTTTCTTTTCCTTGCTGCTCTTTCCACTGACGTTTTGTATCCTCTAATTTTTCACGTAAACGTTGTTCCATATCTCGTAAAGAAGCTGCCTTTTCAAATTCTTGGCTCTGTACGGCTGCATCCTTTTCTTTTCGAATTTCTTCAAGTTTCACTTCAAGTTCTTTTAAATTTGGTGGTGTTGTATAAGAACGTAAGCGTACTTTTGAAGCTGCTTCATCGATTAAGTCAATTGCTTTATCAGGTAAGAAACGATCTGTAATATAACGATCCGAAAGTTTTACAGCTGCTTCAATTGCATCATCTGTAATGGAAACGCGGTGATGTGCCTCGTAACGATCGCGTAACCCTCTTAAAATTTGAACCGATTCTTCTAAGCTTGGCTCGTCAACATGAATTGGTTGGAAACGTCTTTCTAGTGCTGCATCTTTTTCAATGTATTTACGATACTCATCTAATGTTGTCGCCCCAATACATTGCAATTCACCACGTGCTAATGATGGTTTCAAAATATTGGATGCGTCAATTGCACCTTCTGCACCACCTGCACCAATTAATGTATGAAGTTCATCAATAAATAGAATGATATTACCAGCTTGGCGAATTTCATCCATCACTTTCTTTAAACGATCCTCAAACTCACCACGGTATTTCGTGCCAGCAACAACTGTACCCATATCTAACGTCATAACACGCTTATCGCGTAATGTTTCTGGAACTTCATTATTTACAATTTGCTGTGCTAGACCTTCAGCAATTGCTGTTTTACCTACCCCAGGTTCTCCAATTAATACCGGGTTATTCTTAGTTCTACGGCTCAATACTTCAATAACACGTTGAATCTCTTTACTACGGCCAATAACAGGATCTAAGCGTCCTTCACGTGCAACAACTGTCAAATCTCGCGCTAAACTATCAAGCGTTGGTGTATTTGCATTTGCTGATGCACCACCTTGATGGCCTGATGTAGCTTCATTGCTTCCAAGGAGCTGCAATACTTGTTGTCTTGCTTTGTTTAAACTTACGCCTAAGTTATTTAAAACACGCGCTGCAACACCTTCACCTTCACGGATCAACCCTAGTAAAATATGTTCCGTTCCAACATAAGAATGACCAAGCTTACGTGCCTCATCCATTGATAACTCAATTACTTTTTTGGCACGCGGTGTATAATGAACAGTTTGAGACATCTCTGTTCCACGACCAATTAATGCCTCTACCTCTTTTTGTACCTTCTCTGGACTTAGCCCAAGAGCAATTAACGCTTTAGCTGCAATTCCTTCCCCTTCACGTACAAGCCCAAGTAAAATATGTTCTGTACCAATATTATTATGCCCAATGCGAATTGCTTCTTCTTGAGATAAAGCTAATACTTTCTGTGCTCTTTCTGTAAATCTTCCAAACATCATAGAAATCGCCTCCTACTTGCGCTCAATTTTGTTCAATTCGTAGTCTTTCACGGATTAATGTCGCCCTTCGATAATCCCTTTCTTCTGGGCTTAAAGGACCTCCCGCGTATTGCTGTAAAATTCCCGGCTGAGTTAGTACCATTAACTCTGTTAAAATATTTCTTGATATATTTTTTATATAATCAAGATCAATACCTAACCGCATATCTGACAGACAAGTAGCAGCTTCTGCCGATTGAATTAATCGACTATTAGCCAGTACACCGTAAGAACGATATACTCGGTCTTCAAGTTCAATACTTGAATTTTTCATAATTAGTTCTCGAGCTACTCTCTCTTGTTGTATAAGCTGATGAACAACACTCTCTAAATCTGCTATAATATCTTCTTCTGATTTTCCTAATGTCATTTGATTAGAAACTTGAAATATATTACCTAAGGCTTCGCTACCTTCACCGTATATTCCTCTTACGACTAAACCTAATTGTTGAATTGCTTGTATAATACGATTTATCCGTTTCGTCAAAACAAGTGCTGGTAAATGCATCATCACAGAAGCCCGTAACCCCGTACCAACATTTGTGGGGCAACTGGTAATATAGCCAAGCGATTCATCAAAAGCATATTCAACTGCTTTTTCAATCCATGTATCCATTTTGTTTGCGCTTTGCAGTGCTTCTGATAATTGCAGCCCTGAGAACAAACATTGAATTCGCACATGATCTTCTTCATTAAGCATCACACTTATATGTTCACTTTCTGATAGTAGACAAGCACCAAATTCCGTTCCAGCAAGATTAGGACTAATTAAATGTTTTTCTACTAAAACCCTTCGCTGAAGCGGTTTTAGTTCATTCATTTTTAATAGTTCAAAATTCCCGAGGGATTTCACTTTCTGATTTACAAACTTCTTTTGAAATAAATTAGTAATCTGCTTAGCTTCTTCATCAGTTTGCATAATAGGGAAATGATAATCTTTTAAATTACGAGCCAAACGAATACGACTACTTAAAACAATATCAGAATCGGGGCCATCTCCCCTCATCCACGGACTAATTGCTTCGTTCATAATACGATCCAGTGACATAGAACTATTCCCCCTCTCTATGCTCACTAAGCTGATTTTCAATACTTCGGATTTGATCACGCGTTTGAGCTGCTTTTTCAAATTCTTCTTTCTGTACACATTGCTTTAATTTTAATTTTAGTTCATCTAATTCTTTCTTTAGATGAATATTTCCTCCCATACGCTCGGGAATTTTTCCACAATGATGTGTATGACCACCATGAAGCCGCTTCAACATTGGCTTTAGTTGTTGTTCCTTAAATGTCTCATAACAAGAAGCACATCCAAAGCGACCTACTTTTGCAAATTGTTTATATGTCATATTACAAGTTGGACATCGTAATACTCTTTCATCTGAAAAACTATCCTCTTGGTTTTCAAACATTGATGGTTCTCCATGTAGCAATCCAGCTAGTAAGTCATGGAAGGAAAAACTAGATTGTGGTGATTGAAAGAAAGACGTATAGCCATTTTGCTCTGCACATTGCTCACAAAGATGAACTTCCGTCTTTTGTCCGTTTATTACTTTTGTATAATGTAATGCTGCTGGTCTTATATTACAATTTTGACAAATCATCTTATATCCCCACCTTTACAATAGGAACGATCTACCTCATGATACTTTTTATACACCACTAGATTATTTTGTTCACTTAATCTTGTCTGTAAAAAGTTCCACTATAAAATGAATTACCGCTAAAAACATTTCTTAACAAAAGCTGTATTTATTTATATTTCAGTGTCCTTAACATTGCGCATAATATTCGAGCCCTAAGTTCATCTCTAGAAGGTAAATCCATTAATAATACAGATCGATCTAATACGCTCAGCATAAGTTTTGCTTCCCGATTGGTCACAATATCTTCTTCCACTAATCGTATAATGATACTTTCCGCATTCCCTTGCGCAATACTATGCTCGATCATATGAAGCATTTGATCAATAATGTCTATATCATCATGCAATTTGACCTTGATAATGCGAATGTAACCTCCCCCGCCTCGTTTACTTTCAACTACAAATCCTCTTTCCAACGTAAAGCGAGTATTGATTACATAATTAATTTGAGACGGAACACAATCAAATCGATCCGCAATCTCATTTCTCTTAATCTCAATCACATTATTATTGCTTAAGTCAATAACTTGCTTTAGATATTGCTCAATGATATCAGATATATTTCTCATTTATCCGCCACCTTTATTGACTTTGACTATCTTTGACTTTAATTATATACGTATTAAAGAAATTTGCAACTCTTTTGCTTCCTCACTATCCTAGCCAAAATTTCTTTTCTTTAATCACTACGTTTATATTTTATACAACAGAATTAACTTCTCATTTTTATTTGTACATATTAATACCAAATAAAAAAATATACAAAAAAGCACGAGTCAATT
>NZ_CATKPV010000061.1:0-57553 GCF_949768135.1 Bacillus sp. IT-79MI2
TTTGATGTTGCATAACTTTTTTTAAAAATGTCCTTTACAAAGGGTACAGATTATTGGAGGATGCCCTTTTTCTCTTGTAATCGAAGCTTTCGTTAAAATTAACTTCTATAAGGCGAGATTAATTCTCAACCTTTGCCCATTTGAAGTTAAGTGGTCCTGCAAAATCAACTTCAACTATTCCTTTTACATAAGAACGTTCTAAGTATGTTGTTCCATTTTGATAGAGAGGAGAGATAACAGCATCTTTAAATAAGATTTTTTCTGCCTGTTTTAAAGCTTCCCAGCGTGCTTTTTCATCACCAGCTAAGTCAGTTTTTACTTTTTGGATCAAATCATCAAATTCTTTATTAGAATAGTGATCTAAGTTGTATGAGTTATCAGTTGTAAATAATTCTAAGAATGTAATTGGGTCAGCAAAATCGGGGCTCCAGCCATCAACAGCAATATCATAATTTCCTTGTAGCAATAATGTGACTTGTTGTTTACGTGGTTGAGGCTTCAAGTTAATTGTTAAGCCTTCTAGATTTTTCTCTAGTTGTTCTTTTAAATATTCACCAGTTTTTTTCGGAAGGTCATTATCGCTTGTTAATAATTCAATTGAAATTTTATCAGAACCTAATTCTTGTTTTGCTTGCTTCCAGAATTTTTGAGCATCTTTTGTATTTTCTTTCGTTAAATTGCCATTCTCCTCACGAAAATCTTTTCCATTTGGAATCACGTAAATGGAATGTATATTTTGTTTTATCGGGACTCACTTCATGAGACTTTGCAACACCAGGCACAGGTTTGTTTCCTTCACCAAGGTTATATAGACCTTCAAATACGTTTCTCATTACTTGGCCAGAGTCAGTATCTGTAGCGCGTGCAGTATCCATTGTGCGGATTTCTGTACCAGCAGCTAAGTTCAATACTTGTTTATCAGGTGCTTTATCTTTTGCTTTTGCTCCGCTTACATCGTCTTTATAGCTACCGCATCCTGTTAATAAAATACTTGCTCCTAAAACAGATGCGACAGCAGGTACAAATTTCTTTTTCATGTGAAATTCCTCCCTAAATTGTTTGGGTATTAAAAAAATAGTTAATGAACAACTTTGAGGGAAAGAAAAAATCCCTCTTTTCTTATCGAGAAAGAGGGATTTTTGTTTACAAGGCATGTACCTGTATATAAACGAAGTCCCTCATTCTATCTTTCAAGCATAATGCTTGCAGGAAGTGGCACAGTATTCAAAGTGAACCTGTTGCCGAGGTTTCAAAGGGCCAGTCCCTCCACCTCTCTTGATACAATGAGTAAACATAGTAATTTATATTAATTTTTTTGTTTCTTTGATTATTCAAAATCTTACACCTTGATAAAAGAACTGTCAATCAAACGCAATATAGTTGTAACATTCAGTTTTTTTGTTGACGTAGAAAGAACACTGTGCAATTACACAGTGTTCTTTCTTTTTAAAAATCAAAATTATCAGGGTCTGGACCAACGCGGTGATCTTCATTTAATGCTTGAATTGCTTTCATGTCTTCAGCACTTAAGTTAAAATCAAAGATGTTTGCATTTTCAATAATACGGTGTTCTTTAATTGACTTAGGAATAGTTACAACTTCGTTTTGCAGATCCCAGCGCAAAATGATTTGTGCTGTGGATTTGTTATATTTTGTAGCAATTTCCTGTAATGCTGGGTGTTCAAGTAGTTGACCTTGCATTAATGGTGACCAAGCTTCAAGTTGAATGCTATGTTCTTTACAAAAAGTATGAAGTTCTTCTTGTGTTAAGCGTGGATGGTACTCAACTTGGTTAATCATAGGCTTAATTTCGGCAATTTCTAATACATCTTGTAGATGATGGATATGGAAATTACTCACACCAATCGCACGAACGCGTCCATCTTTATAGAGTTGCTCTAATGCTTTCCATGTTTCAGTATATTTTCCTTTTACAGGCCAATGCACTAAGTATAAATCTAAGTATTTCAATCCTAATTTTTGTAATGTTGTTTCGAACGCTTGTAATGTTGACTCATAACCTTGATCGCTATTCCATACTTTTGATGTGATAAATAATTCTTCACGAGGAACTCCGCATTCACGAATTGCTTCTCCAACACCTTCTTCATTTTTGTATACTGCAGCTGTATCGATGCTACGGTATCCGTTTTTAATGGCTGCTTTTACAGAATCTATTACTTCTGTACCATCTTCAACTTTAAAAACACCTAAGCCAAACCAAGGCATTTTTACACCGTTATGTAATGTTGTGCAATCTTGTAAGCATGTTAATGTCATCTTAATTCCCCCTAGCTTTTTTATTTGTTGCTTCAATTGCTTGATAAATAACCTTCGAAAAATTATTCTCATATAGAACTTTTAAACCTTCGGCAGTTGAACCACCTGGTGTTGTCACTTGTTCTCGAAGTATAGCGGGATTTTGTTCTTGCTCGAGCATAGCAGCAGAGCCAGCAATCATTTGAATGACAAGATGTTTTGCTGTTGCTTCATCGATTCCATAGCTTTTCGTTGCTTCAATTAAGCCTTCAGCAAAGTGATAAAGAAAGGCAGGTGCACTTCCAGTTACAGCGGTAAGCTGATGAACTTCTTCTTCTGTGCAAAACTGCGCTGTGCCAATTCCCTTTAAGAGTAGTTGTAAAGTTTCTTGCTGCTCTTCATTTACAAAATGCCCCATTGTATATAGAGAAATAGACTTTCCAATTGTTGCAGCTGTATTTGGCATAATCCAGGCAACGGGTGTACCTTGGGGAAGTTTTTCTTCTAAATAAGATGGACCAATTCCGGCAGCAACTGTCACGATAAATTGATGAGTTAGAAAAGGCGATAACTCCGCCAATAATTGTTCATGTGCAGCTGGTGGCATTGCTAAAACAATGGTATCCACATTTTTAATGTATTGCTTCCAATCATTTGTAATTGAGATGTCATATTTTTTCTCTAGTTGCTCAAGCTTCTCTATGTTACTTCGATTGGATACAATAATTTCTTCTATATGTTCGTTACTTGTTTTGAGAAGTCCGGCAAAGATTGCTTCTGCCATACGGCCAGCACCAATAAATAAAATTCTATGTTTCTTGGGCATATATCCTTTATTCCTTTCTGCCTAGAATATGGTATAAAAAACGATAACATCTTTAAGAGATCTTTGTAAAAAGAAAAGACTTATACAAATATGTTATAGAGGTTAATATACGCCATATTAACTTTTATAGTAGTATAGTTATTGATGAGTTTGGTAAGAATGGCATTAAAGTTTAAAGAATAGATAGTGTAGAGGGAAATAGGATTAGTGAATAGAAAACCCCCTGAAGCATACATGCTTCAGGGGGTGTGTGATTACGATTTTGTCATACCAAGTAAAACAGCACCACCGATAATTAATATACTACCTAGTGCAATAAATACCATTTGACGTTTCGTTTTCTTTTCACCTAAAAAGACGATCGCACCAAATGTTGAGATAACGATTCCAGTTTGGGATAGTGGGAAACTTGTTGCCACTCCAACCTTTGGTAAAGAAAGAAGTAAGAATAAGTTACCTGTTCCCCAAAGTAGACCAGATAAAGCATTACGAATTGCATATTTGTTAAATGGTTTATGTTTAGATGTCAGTACAACAGCACCAACGAACATACCGACTGCTTGTGGTAAAATAGCAGACCAACCATCGATATTGTACCAACGAATAATAATTACATATACAAGGTAGCCGAAAGTAGAAACAATTAAAGTGAAAAGCCCTTTCTTCAATTGTCCTGGAGGCTGAGTATTTTCTTTATCATCTAGTGAAGTGAAGACAACACCGACTACAATTAAAAGGATTGCAATCGTTCCCATAATAATCGTCGTAGTAGTAGTCCACTCATGGAAAGCGATAACGCCAAAGATAGAAGTCGTAACAAGTTGCATCCCAGTTGAAATTGTTACAGTTGTTGAAACACCTAGTTTTTCAACAGTTTTTAATTGGTTTGCCTGTCCTAAAGCCCAGAATAAACCTGAAATAAAACCGACGATTAAGATTGTCATAGTTAAAGCCGGTTGAGTAAATACATACATAATTGTTGCGAAGAATAAAGCACCGATTGTCATACCTAACGTTTGACTATATGCACCGCCGCCCATTTTTACGCTTACTAATAAGACATTTCCCCATGCAATTGCAGGAAGAAGCGCTAATAAAATGTCCATTACAAGACTCCCTTCACTTTTCTATATCAATATAATTTCGTTTTAACGATCGGTAATTTCCCACTTAGAAAGTGGAAGATTACCGATCATTAAAACATGATGAAGAATTTACGATATAAATGCGGTTTCATTTCTTCATTTTTTTCAAATACCTAAATATAATAACAGGAAAGTACCTATTTTAGAAAGTAAATTCAAACAGAATGTATATTTCTATAAAAATTAAAATTCTGTTATTTGACTCGCTATTTAAGAACAGTAAGACCTTATCTCAAAAATCAGTAAAATTTGGTCGAATTTTTATTTTATCAAAATAAAAAAAGACCTCAATTAGAGGTCTTTTTTAAGGGGGGGAAATAAAGTTACTTAGCTTTTTTAACTAATGGGAAGAGGGGGGGACAATCTAATTCCCATCTGCTTTACTTTATGACTTAATTATATGAAATACAGGTAATAGTAACTATCGAATTAGCTTACAGTAAGATTACAAATTTGTAAGGTGAAAATAAAGTATTTCATTCTACAAAATAATTTATTTTTCGGGAAATAAAAAAGCAGCTTTTTGTCGAAAGCTACTTTAAAGAAGTAATTTTTTTATTAATTAGTTGAATGCATAGTAAGAAAATGAGGGACATACCAACAGTTATGATAACTAGTGTCCAAGCAAGCTGCATGTTACTTGCATCAATTGCCATATAAATGGCTGTAGGAATCGTTTGTGTTTTTCCTGGAATGTTTCCGGCAAACATAAGAGTTGCTCCAAATTCACCAAGTGCACGTACAAAGCTTAAGATCATTCCGCTAAGTAGTGCGGGGAATGCAAGCGGCAATGTGACATGTAAGAAGACTTGGTATTCACTGGCCCCAAGATCACGGGCACCGTCTTCAATTTGCTCGTTTGCAATAGAAAAACCTGTCTTGGCCGATTGATACATAAGTGGGAATGAAACGATTGTTGAAGCGATGACAGCCGCCCATGATGTAAACATAATAGAGTGTTGAAATAATGATTCAATCCACTTACCAACTGGGCTGTTATTCCCAAAAATAATAATGAGAAAGAACCCAATAACAGTTGGCGGGAGCACCATCGGTAATAGAAAAATGGTTTCTAATAACACTTTATAGCGCCACGAGGAGCGAGCTAATACTCGTCCAATAATTGTGCCGAAAATCATAACAATAATGGTGGCGAGTGCAGCTACTCGTAAGGAAAGAAAAATAGGCGGCCAAAGTGTATCAAATGCCATGGTAGTTAAGATAGAATTGTAAATCCATATTTTTTAAAGATAGATTGTGCCTCTTTTGACTGTAAATATTCATAGAATGAAGTCGCCTCTTTCTTATGCTTGGATTCTTTTATAACCCCTGCTGGATAGTGGATAGGTTCATGAGAATTAGTTGGTGCTGCATTTGCAATTTTTACTTTGTCTGAAATGAGAGCATCTGTTTTGTATACAATTCCAGCATCTACATTTCCTGTTTCTACATATGTTAACACTTGGCGGACGTCTTTTGTAAATACAATTTTATTTTGGAGGTCATTCCATAGATTTTCATGCGTAAGTGAAGCCTTTGCATATTTTCCGGCTGGTACAGATTCAGGTGTACCAATTGCTAGTTTCTTCACTTTTTCTTCTTTTAACTCTTGAAATGTTTTAATGGGACTTTCCTTTGGAATGACTAAAACAAGTTCATTTCCAAGAAGATTTTTCCCCTCTTTTTCATTAATAAATCCTTTTTTTACAAGTGTTTGAAATTTATCTTCTGCTGCAGAGAAGAATATATCAGCAGGAGCCCCTTGTTCAATTTGCTGCTGAAGTGCACCAGAACCACCAAAGTTAAAGGAAAGCTTTATGTTTGGTTCTTTCTGTTTATATTGTTTTTCAATTTCTTTGAAAGCATCTTGTAAACTTGCAGCTGCAGATATCGTAAGTTCAACTGTCTTTTCTTCTTTAGCAGTCGTTTTTTCTTTTTTTTCTCCACTTGTGCAAGCCGAGCTAAATATAAGAAGGAAAGAAAGCATGAATACCCCAATGTACCGTAATGTAAATCTGTTCATAAATATAATCCCCTTTCTTTTCACTATATTAATTATAACTAATTATATTTAATTATAAATAGATATAACTAAATATAGTGTGAAATAAATCACTTTTTGAAAAAATAGGAGAAATTTTCTTTCTTTGTTACAATGAAAAGAGAAAGTGAGGAATCGTCTATGGATCATCATTCCTACACAACGGAAGAAGTAGCAAATCGATTAAAAGTCTCAAAGTTAACAGTGTATGATTTAATTAAAAAGGGTGAACTACCTTCCTACAGAGTTGGTAGACAAATGCGTATCGATGCAGTGGACTTAGAACAATATATTCAGCAAATGAAAACAGGGAAAGTACAAACTGCGTCTATGAAACTAGAGGAGAAGAATAGAGAATCTTCCTGTGTAATTAGTGGACAAGAGTTAACATTAGATATGCTAGCGAAACATCTTGAAAGATTTTTAACAGGCTCTAGTATGCTCCGGGCTTATCAGGGGAGTTTAATGAGTTTAATTAAAATGTCTCAAGGAGAAGGAAGTATCGTTAGTTTACATTTGTTTGATGGAGATACAGGAGAATATAACATTCCATATGTAAAACGAATTTTAGTTGGACAGCCATGTATTGTGATGAACTTATTAGCGAGAAATGTTGGGTTTTATGTCCAAGAAGGAAATCCAAAAGGAATACAAAAGTGGGCTGACTTGAGTCGTTCATCGATTCAATTTGTGAATCGTGAAAAAGGATCGGGAATTCGTGTACTAGTAGATGAACAGGTGAGAATTCAAAATGTAGATAAAGCAAATATTCGAGGATATAATTGGGAAGAGTCTAATCATCTTGGTGTTGCCTCTCAAATTGCTAATAGGAAAGCTGATGTCGGCATAGGAACAGAAAAGGTAGCACAAATTGTGAATGTAGATTTTATTCCACTTATGAAAGAACAATATGACTTAGTAATCTTAAAAAATAAAGAAAATGAACAACTTATTGAAGCAGTAAAAGAAATACTGCAATCGACAGAATTTCAAAATGAGCTACGAGCAATTGGTGGGTACGATATAAGTAAAACAGGTCAAATTATATATGAAACAAATTGAAAAAGCTGCTTGTCTATGGACGAGCAGCTTTTTCTCTATATAAAGGGGTTAGGGGAAACAAGTTTATAGGACAAGACCTTGAGCAAGTGCGTAAATAAATGCTGTAAGAAGAGCTGCACCGCTTGCAAGTCCGATAAAGTCTAATTTGTTAAAAGTAATGTTGTTCATAGTTATCTCTCCTTATTTGTTTAATGTAGTAGCAACTGCTTTTGCATCGACAAGAGCGGATAACACCATACTCATTGTATTTACAAATTTATTTGTTTTCATTTTGTTCATCATGCGTATCCGCCCCTTTCCGAATTGTTGTTGCCCTTGTTTCTGTCTTAATTATATGAAATACGGCCAGGAGTAACTATCGAATTAGCTTACAGCAAGATTACACCTTTGTAAGAATTAATTTTTGAAAATTGTCACTTAATTTTATTACCAACTACTAAAACTTAGTGTTATAATTGTTGTAAGGATATAATAAAACTTTGGATATTGAGAAAGGAACGAAACGAATGTATAAGCTAATTACATTTTTGTTGAAATATATATTTAAAACGCTTGGAAAAGTGGAGGTTCAAGGAAAAGAAAAATTACCGGAAGGTGGGCCGTATGTTATTGCTTGTACGCATACGAGTTTTATGGATGTTTTAATGCTGGCAGCTGGGATGTACCCAACGGAAATCCATTATATGGCCAAAAAGGAACTGTTTGAAAGTAAATTTACAAATTGGTTCTTTAAGAATGTAAATGCTTTTCCGGTAGATCGCGCAAATCCAGGGCCAAGTACATTGAAAATTCCATCCCGTTTATTAAAAGATGGGAAAGTAGTAGGGATTTTTCCAAGTGGAACGAGATCGACAGAGGATGTTTCTTTAAAAGCAGGAGCTGTTACGATTGCAATGCGTTCTAATGTTCCTTTAGTACCGGCAGCTTATGTTGGGCCATCAAGTGTAAAAGAATTAATTAAGGGAAAAAGAGCAAAATTAATTTTTGGTAATCCGATTCAAGTTGAAGCGGGAGAGACAGTGGATCGAAAAACAGCTATGAAAATGATGACGGATCAATTAAATACAATGTTTGAAGAATTAACAGAGACATTACAACAAAATAAAAAATAGGAAAAGACGACCGGGCATAGACGGTCGTCTTTTCTATTACTGTTTATATAAAGGGGAAGGGGACACAAATTTATAGAAGCGTAGCAGCATAAATGAAAGCTGTAAGAAGAGCTGAGCCGCTAGCTAATCCGATAAAATCTAATTTGTTAAAAGTAATATTGTTCATCATACTCTCTCCTTACTTATTTAATGAATGAGCAACTGATTTTGCATCGACAAGAGCGGATAACACCATGCTCATTGTATTTACGAGTTTATTTATTTCTATATTGTTCATCATGCGTATCCGCTCCTTTTCGAATGGTTGTTGTTACTTTCTGACCTAATTGTACGAAATATGGAGAGAAGTCACTATCGAATTAGCTTACAGGAGGATTACACTTTTGTAAGGAAACTGAACATCTATGTAAGGATATAAAAATTTGATAAGGGATTATGAAATTCGTCCGTTAAAGAAAGAGGTGAGCGCATGACAAATATTAGAGATATTGCAAAGCTAGCAGGTGTGTCCGTTATGTGTCATTACATAGCGGATTTTTTTGACTGGAAACGCGTTTCATACTTTATAACTGAATTATACCGGTTATGTAGTAATCTATGGATTCTTTTCAAGTGTTACGACAGTGAATAGAATTTGGAGGAGTATTAATGAATGAACTATTATTGAATGTGAAAAAGTATGTAGAGCCTGATGAACAAATCTTGTCTCTTGTGATAGGGGTATATGAGAAGGATAACTTTTTCTTCTCATATCAACAGGGGATATTTGTTGCTACTAATAGGCGGATACGTTATTAGCAGCTTTATTTGCTGGAGTGTTTGTCGGTATTGGATTAGGCTGTATGTTCCGAGCGGGAGGTACGTCTGGAGGATCAGCAATTTTAGCTCAGTTAGCGAATCAATATTTAGGATGGAGCGTTGGAAAAGGTGTTCTTATTATTGATATTGTTGTAATTGTAGGGTCGGTATTCATTATTGGGCAAGAAAAAGCAATGTATACGCTCGTTGCAGTATTTATTGGAGCAAAAGTAATCGACTTCATTGTAGAAGGAATTAATACGAAAACAGCAGTTACGATTATATCTAGTCAACCAGATTTAATTCGTGAAACGATTACGAAACATATGACACGGGGTGTTACTGTTTTAGAAGGCCGCGGTGGTTATACTGGAAAAAATAAAGAAGTACTATATGTCGTAATTAATAAGCAAGAGCTTGTAAAATTAAAACAAGTAATCAGTAATGTAGATGAAGATGCATTTGTTGTTATTCACGATGTACGAGATGTACTTGGCGGTGGTTTTAAAGCAAGCTAAAAAGATGAACGAGGGGATTCGTTCATCTTTTTTTATTTTATAATTTTGGGAAGGATCTTCATTAGTTTTTCTTTTATTCGTTTTGCAAAGGATGGATTTTTACCAGAAGTTGATATGCTTATAACATATTCGTCATTTCGAATGATTGCAGGTGTATGAAAGGATGACTCTGTGCCATCACTTACGATATTAACCCATTGAAAATCATGTGCAGCTTGTTTGACCATCATATTTACATCATGATGATTTGTAGCAGCATAGATGAGATGAGCATCTTTAATATCTTCTTCTGTAAACATTTTTTCCTTCCATGTAATATAGGTGAGATTCTCCATTTCTTCACAAATATACGGGCTCACAATCGTGACACGAGCTCCTGTATTCTTTAAACCAGCTGCCTTTCGATATGCAATTTTTCCACCACCGATGATCACAACCGTTTTGCCCTGGAGATTACACATAATTGGATAAATGTTATACATGTACATATTCCTCCATTCGCTCTAATAAAGCAGATTTCATGTAGGAATCAAATTGAAGACAATTACAAGTTGTAACGTTAGCATATTTTTTTGTATGCCGATTTATTTTCTGAAGTAATAACCCAGTGAAGAGAAGATAAGGCATGACATATACATGCCTTGCGTGTGATGACTTTTCATTGAGTTCATCAGTAAAAGAAGGTGTTCCTTTTGTTAAAAAGGAGCAGGAAACCGGCAAGCAGAGTCTTTGCTGGGCAGCTGCCCCAATTTGTCTTAATTCATGTATAGGCTGAGAATCACTGCTACCACGGCCAACAAGTAAGATTTCACTATTTGGCATTGGCATAGCTTCACGTATTCGTTTTATGACAAGTTCGATCATAAGCGGATGTGTACTAAAAGGTGGTATAACTGAAAATGTAATGTGTGGATAGTGCTTTTTTATTTTCTCAATTTCAAAAGGAACATCACGTTTATAATGGGCCGCTGCAAATAATAAAACAGGGACAATTAAAATCTCAGTTGCACCTTCAGTGATTGCTTCTACAATCGCATCTTGAACAGTCGGTGTTGTTAGTTCGAGAAATCCAATTTTTTGGATATTTTCACTTCGCTCGTTTATAACAGACTGAACAAAGTGAATGAACTGTTTATTGCCTTCTTGTAATCTGCTACCGTGTCCAATATAAACGATGCCTTTCATTGTGTAATCACCCTTTTCTCATTGATGATAGTTTGTAATTGATAATCAATGTGATGAAGTCCAACTTTATTGGCATATTGTAAAGTTGGTTCATCGATATAGGAGAATGGTAAATTCAGAATATCTGTGAAACCAAGGCGGTTTACTTCTGTGATAAACGTATCGATTGCAGCACGTCCTTCAAATACAATGCTATCCCATGCGAATTCAGTCAGTGTACGTGAATGAACTTCATCAAAACGATGATCAATTTTATATTCGTGTGTCATGATATAAGAGCCAGCACCTATTTTTTCCTGAATGATGGCAATGCGGTTAATATTTCGACCTAAATAAACGGTTGTTTCGTTGGAAAGTGTTGCAGGTAAGCTTAAAAGCCCATACTGCATAAGTGCCTTCTGTGTAGCGGCATTCATATACTGCAATGTTGCTTTTAAGGAGCGAATATCTTTTTGATGCTGCGCACAGGATTGGAATAAGAGTGCTACACTTTCAGCTGAGCAGAAAACAAGGCGATTAGCTTCAAATACTTCAGAGAGTTGTTCAGCTGTTAGCATATATTCTTGCTTTTTGAAAGTTGGTATTTGATGTATTTCTGCGCCAGCTGCTTGTAACTTTTGCGCTAGTATACTTGTTTTGTTTGTTGCAGAGGCAAATAAAACTTTTTTTCCATGTAGTGGCTTGTGTTCTTTCCAAGCAATTTGTTTTCGTAAGGACACCACTTCACCAACAATTGTCATCGATGGATTTGAAATTTGTTCTTTTTTTACATCATCCACGATTGTGGAGAGTGTACCTGTAACAACTCGTTGTTTTCCAGTTGTACCCCATTCAATAACTGCTACTGGTGTATCTTTTTTTCTTCCTGTTTGTAATAAATTTTCGCAAATTACCGGCAAGTTTTTAACGCCCATGTAAAAAGCAATTGTATCGCTGTTTAAGAGGGCGCTGTAATTTACTTGGTCGCTAATTGCGCCTTTTGTATGACCGGTTAACAAAGTTACACTATTACTGTAATTACGATGGGTAAGAGGGATGCCGGCATACGCACTAGCGGCAATACTAGATGTAATCCCTGGAACAATCTCGTATAAAATGTTTTCTGTTGCTAAAGCGGCTGCTTCTTCACCAACGCGGCCGAAAATAGATGGATCTCCGCCTTTTAAGCGGACGACTGTTTTACCTTCTTTTGCAAACTGAACTAAATGAGCGTTAATCATTTCTTGTCGCATAATATGATTCGTTGGCATTTTCCCGCAGTAAACGAGTTCACATGTTGGCTTCGTATAGCGAAGTAAATTTTGATTCAATAAGCGATCATATAAAACAACATCAGCTTTCTTTAAGCAATCTATTGCTTTTTTTGTAATCAGTCCTTCATCACCAGGCCCAGCGCCAACTAAATATACGTATCCGTTCATCCCTACACCTCATCTATTTTTACTTGAAAGGAAACCCCAAAAGGGGCTTCCTTGTACAAGCTACATGTATATATAAATATCACCATCAATAACTTCTACTTCATATGTTTGAATACAACCATCATCAGGCTTTTGAACTTCACCTGTTATTAATGAAATTTTCCAGTCATGCAATGGACAGAAGACGAATTCTCCAGAAACAATCCCTTCAGCTAAAGGTCCATTTTTATGAGGACACCGATTTTCTACAGCGTGAATATCACCATTTGAAAGACGAAATAAGGCGATGGATATATCCTTAATTCGCACTTCCTTACCGATTTGCACAGGAAGGTCTTCTGCATGCATTATTTTTATTTTTTCTTTTGTTTGCAACATGTAGATCACTCCTTATTTTACAGTTTCTACTTCATACATGGCTTTTAATGATTTAGTTTCTAGCGCTTGTCCCCAAGCTTCTTCATATGTGTTACGGGCTTTCTGGAAACGTTCATTTAGCGTAGTGACCATGTTTTCATCTTGCAGCATTTCTTTTATATGATCTAATCCCATTCGTTCTACCCAAGGGGCTGTTCGTTCACCGTAAATACCGGTTTCGCGGTAATATTGTACATAAGCTGTAGCGATGCGAAGTACATCTTCTTCTGTAGGGACAATCATTACAAGATCAGCTTCACGAACTTCTGTACCACCGTTACCACCAATATAAAGTTGGAATCCATTTTCAACACAAACGACACCGAAGTCTTTCGTTAATGCTTCCGCACAGTTACGTGGGCAACCGGTTACACCCATTTTCATTTTGTGCGGTGTATCTACCATTTCTAACGATTGTTCAAGTAACATACCAAGGCCTAATGAATCTTTTGTACCGAAGCGGCAGAAACGAGAGCCGACGCATGATTTTACATTGCGAAGGGATTTCGAATAGGCATAACCAGAAGTCATATCGAGGTCAGCCCAAACCTTTGGTAAATCCTCTTTCTTAACACCATATAAGCCGATTCGACTTGCACCTGTTATTTTAACGAGCGGCACATCGTATTTTTTCGCAACTTCAGCAATTTTCATTAAATCATCTGCAGTAGTAACACCGCCGTACATGCGAGGAATAACGGAAAATGTGCCATCATGCTGAATATTACCGTTCATTCTTTCATTAACGAAGCGGGATGATTTATCATCTGCATATTCTTCTGGACGTGCCATACGTAAATAGTAATTTAATGCAGGGCGGCATTTGGAGCAGCCGTCTTCATGTGCGAAACCAAGGACGTTTCGTACTTCTTTTGGCGATTTTAAACCTTTCTCATGAATTGCTGTGACAACTTCGTCACGGGATAAAGTTGTACATCCGCACATACCTACATTTTGAGCAGATGCATCAAAGCTATCACCAAGTGTATGGGATAAAATTTGTTCGACAATAGGACGACATTTTCCGCATGAACCAGCAGCTTTTGTACATCCTTTTACTTCTTCAAAAGTTGTTAAATCTTGTTCTAAAATGGCATGAACAATTGCTCCTTTTGTAACACCATTACATCCACAAACAGTGTCGTCAGCACTCATACTGGCAACGTCAAGGCCACTTTCTTCACCAGCTCTATGAAGAAGAGAAGCTGGTGTGTATTCTTGTATATCTTCTTCCTTTTTTAACATACTAAAGAGACGTGTACCGTCAGCCGTATCTCCATATAAAACAACGCCAACGACTTTATTGTCACGAATTAATACTTTTTTATAGGAACGCGTACATTCATTAAAGATTGAGATTGCTTTTGTTCCATCATCTTCATAAATTTGTCCAGCAGAGAATAAATCGCATCCTGCCACTTTAAGTTGTGTACCGACGATGCTACCTGCATATCCATCTGTTTGTGAATTCGTTATATGCTTTGCCAGTACGGTCCCTTGTTCATATAATGGAGCAACAAGACCATAGGCAATACCGTCATGCTCTGCACATTCACCAACCGCATAGACTGATTCATCATCTGTTTGCATATAGTCATTTGTAACTATGCCACGGTTTACAATTAAACCAGCATCTTTTGCTAAATATGTATTTGGACGTATCCCAACAGCCATTACAATTAAATCGCATGGTACAACATCCCCATCTTCAAATTGGATACCTTCAACACGGTCAGTACCAAGAATTTTCACTGTTTTCTTTTCCATAAGAAACTTCATACCTTGTGATTCTAAGTCTTCACGCAGTAATGAAGCGGCTTTGGCATCGAGTTGTTGCTCCATTAAGTAAGGGATTAAATGAACAACGTGAACATCCATTCCTAAGTCAATAAGCCCCCGTGCGGCTTCTAAACCGAGTAATCCCCCGCCAATGACGACAGCCTTTTTATATTGCTTAGCAACATCCAGCATAAATTGTGTATCTTCAATTGTACGAAAGCCTGTTACACCTGGAAGTTGTGAGCCTTCAACAGGTAAGATAAAAGCGCTGGACCCTGTTGCGATAATGAGCTTGTCATATATGACAATACGGTTCTTTTCTGTAACGATGACTTGTTCTTCCCGATCAATATTTATTACCTTTTCATTTGTATAAAGCGTAATATCATTTTCCTCGTACCAACTGTATTCATTCATAATGATATTCTGGATATTTGTTTTTCCTTGTAAGACGTGAGATAGCATAATGCGGTTATAGTTTGGATGAGGTTCATCACCAAAAATAGTAATATCATAAAGTGCTGGATCTAGTTTTAAAATTTCTTCAATGCAGCGTATACCAGCCATACCATTCCCGATCATAACTAAACGCTTTTTCATATTCATTTCCCCTCTTAAATGTGAAATGTTTAACAAACTTGTATACTCGTATTATAGAATCTTTGGAAAGTGGAGGGTGTGATGTTTATCACAGTTTTGGAGAATTCACAAATTGTTAAAAATGATATAAAATCTCATTCAAATTCTTACAAAAATGTAAGGGAAATGTAATGGGATTCAATGGCGGAATTGAGTCCTTCTCTTTAAAATAAGTGTATAGAAAACTACACATATTGTGTGGAGGAGGAGTCTATCTTGGAGTGGGGAAGAGTAAAAAAGAGAGTAATTATTACTGGAATTACGATGGTAGCTGCCATTATATTATTGCTACCAACAAAGTTTGGGCCAGTAATTGATAAATATAATCCATTTTATAAAACGAAAGAATATTACACGATTGTGAATGATGTCGGTCAACATATTGGTGATGAATGGTATGAATATGAGTTTGTTGCATATGATGAAAAAGGTAGGGCACAGACGATAAAGAAAACAGTGAAGCACATGTTAAAACGAAATGAGTCATTGAAAATTACCGCAAAAGGACGTTACGGTGAATCATTGGTAGAGATTGAGGCTCAAAATATTCCTGTGCAGGCGAGAAGTAAGCTATTGGTGACAAGATAAAATATTGTAAAACACTGTAACATACTGAGTATGTTACAGTGTTTTTTATTACATATAAATCATTTAAAGAAGAAATTTTTCGGTGTTAGTATTTAAATATACGTTTACTATATAAAATAAGTTTTAACAATGCAGAGAGTATGGAATTTAGGGGATTTTAACTGTATAACAAGAAAGCGGACATAAGTTTATACGAGGATAACTGTAGCAGCAGAATTGAAATCCGTAAGAATAGCCGCACTGCTAGCAAGTTCGATTGCATCTAATTTGTTAAAAGTGATATTGTTCATGACAACATTGTAAGGTACATGTAAGGTAATTCGATAGTTGTCATTTGCGAATTCTATTACAATACAAGTAGGAAGTTTGAACATACAACTTTCTGTCTGAAATAGTGATGAATGTTTTAAAACCAACTATTGCGTAGCCATTATCTCTTTATGAGATGAGGCTATTTTTTTAAACCTTACAATATTGTAAGGTTTTCGTAAGTTAATTCGATAGCTTATTTGTCATATTTTCTGCATAATAAAAAAAGATAAAAAGTTAGGGAAGGTAATCAGAAGGGAGAAGAATGGGATGCAAAAAAAAGAAGTAGTTAAGTTTCCAATAAAAGATTTCTGTAGCTACTTTACTGTTGCTGTCGTATGTGTTGGACTTTTTGACATAATTACAAATTTAATTGTTAAATAATATAGATGAAAAAACAAGAAGGAGATTCCTTCTTGTTTTTTATTACCCTTAATCTGAAGCGGATTATGTTACATTTTTTATAATATTTTACTATTGATTTTCAGAAAATCAGTCTAAAGCACGATGTTAAGATAGAGCTTCGTTTGATATCATTTAAGAGTAACAGAGTGATAGATTGCAGGTAATTGTAAGGAAGGGCTGAAAGGGGACAAATTTCAGCAGAGAAAGAGGTAGAGGTAGTGAAAAAATTCTTTGTAGGATTTTTAGTTGTTCTTGGAATGTATTTGTATTTCCAAGGAGAGTCTGAAGGAATGGAAAGATTGACGAATCAAACAAGTTATGTTGACTCAGAGGAAGCAAAACAGATGAAACAAATTATTACTGAAGAAGCAAAGAAAGTAAATCTTCCAGAATGGATACCTCTTACAATTGCCGAGCATGAAAGTCGTTTGAACCCACGAAGTGTTGGAGACAATGGCACTTCTTTTGGATTGTTTCAGTTACACCGAGGTGGGGGACTTGCTCCTGATCACTTAACGGACGAGCAATTGAAGGACCCGCGGACAAATGCCCAAATTGCGATGCCTCATTTAATGAAAGGGTATAAAAGAGGTGTGCAAAAAGGTTTAACAGATTTAGCGTTACTAAAATATATAGCAAATACGTCTGGATGGCCAGGTAATTTAGGACCTGAGTGGACAGATCAAAATATGAAGTATAACGTTGGGCTAGAGAACGTGTACTATCGAAATAAAGGAACAATGAAAGAGTAGATGCTAAGCACCTACTCTATTTTTTTATAAAAAAGTTCCATTTTATTTTCTTTATAAGTAAATCCCATCTTTTTATATAGTAACTCACCATCTTTGGAAGGATGAAGCCATATTCGTTTTAGGCCGTTTTCTTCTTCTTGTGAATGTAATTCATCAACCTCTTTGAGTAAGGTAACGCGTAAATTAATTAATGGTTGTATGTCATGTAAAGCTGCTTTTCTAACGATATAATTCATTTGGTTTCACCTCTTATAATGAAACTGTAAAATAATTTGCCAGCTGCTGTTTCACATCTTCCAACTTTGTAGAAACTTGAGGGATTTTATACCCGACATATAATGGTGAAACAACAAAACGAGGAACAACTTTACAAATAATTTTTTCATCAAGGTGATAGAAGAATAAATTATAGCTGCTACAACCTTTATGAAAGTCCGTTAGTATGTAACGCACAGTTTGCTGAATATAATGTGCCATGGTGTCGATGGTTTTTATGTCTTCAATGACAATGTTAAATTCGGTAAAACCGATAATTGGCCGTGTAGAAATATTAAGTTCAATTTGTTCATCTTTTTTTACGGTTACGCCTTGAAAGTTTTCAGGTGCTATGTTTTCTAGGTAGTTTACATATTTCATTCCGATAATTTGCATATGTGCATGATGCAAACTTCCGCCTGAAAATGGACCGTGATTTTTATATAAAATAACAGAAGTAAATTCGTTGCTCTTTTCTAAAGCTAACCAATACTTTATAGAAAAACGCAGTAGTTTTTGCATATGTTCAGGTGTGTAGGTTGCAATATGATCATGACAATTCCCGGTTTCTATTAGAACAGTTTGAAAGGTATCTTTTAATGTTGGAAATTTATTTTTCAACCAAATAATGGAGTCTTCAGTTTCTAAAATATCAGTGAGATTTTCTCTATCGCAAAAAGGACAAGCAGTGCTTTTATTGCGAATACTTTCTGGTTTTTGTTTTCCAATGTCATTTAAAAAATAAAGTTGTTGTGTATCCATTCGTATATGCCCCTTTAAAAATATATGTGAAATTCCCGTCTACTATATTCGTGAAAGGGAAAGGGAAATCCTGTATAGTGGAAAAGGAGGAAATGATAAAAGAAGGAGATAGAAGATGGAAGAGCAAAAGGGTGTATCATTTTTGGATATATGGCGGACTGCTAATCCACCAAAAAAAACATTTGCGATAGGCTTGTTTTTTTCGATGCTATCAACAATAGCTGGGTTAGGTATCCCGCTATTGATTAAAGATTTAATGGAAGGATTTTCAAATGGCTTCTCCTTTTCAACGTTAGGAGTAATAGCTGGATTATTACTGTTCGAGTTTCTATGTGAAGCGACTTCTATGTATATGTTGTCTCGAGTTGGAGAAGGCATAGTACAGATAATAAGAGAGAAAGCATGGAGAAAATTATTAAACCTTCCTGTAAATTATTATGATAAAAATAAATCTGGTGAGATGATAAGCCGGGTAACAAATGATACAACAGTACTTATGACGCTAATTTCTGATGAAATTGTACAACTTATTACCAACGCATTATCTATTGTTGTATCAATTATTATTTTATTTATTTTAGATGTTCCGATGACGCTTGTTTTATTGCTAGCTGTACCTATTACTTTATTGATTGTTTTTCCACTTGGAAAAAAACTTGCGGACTTATCTGATCGAGAGCAGGAACAAATGTCAGAGTTAACGGCATTTTTATCACAAACATTAGGTGAAATCAAATTAATTAAGTCGTATAATGCTGAAAGGATTGAATATAAAAGGGGGAAAAATAAATTTCAAAGTCTATTCCAATATGGGATGAAGCAAGCGAAAATCAAATCTATATTAGGGCCAGCTTTAGGAATGTGTACAATAGTGGTGTTAATGAGTGTTGTTGGATTTGGTGTATGGCGAGTTGATCGGGGGTATATTTCTTCTGGTGAATTAGTAGCATTTATTTTATACCTGTTTCAAATTTTAATGCCGTTTGTACAAATGAACCAGTTTGTAACAAGTTTTCAAGAGGCAAAAGGCTCTACACGTCGTCTCTTTCAAATATTACATGAAAAAGAAGAACACGCCTTTTTACCGCAAAAAGTTGATATACCAGAAAAATTGGAGTTTCAAAATGTGAGATTTCATTATAATGAAAGGGATCCTATTTTAAAAGATATTTCATTTACAGTGAGAAAAGGTACAACGACAGCGCTTGTAGGGCCAAGTGGTGCGGGGAAAAGTACAATCTTTTCATTGATGGAACGATTTTATGAGCCAACAGATGGGGACATATTCTTAAACGGAAAGTCATATCGTGAGATGAATATAGAAGCATGGCGAAAGCATTTTAGTTATGTTGCCCAGGCAGCTCCTTTATTGTCTGGAACAATTACAGACAATATTACATATGGTATGGATCGTAATGTTTCACCAGAAGAAGTCGTTCGTGCAGCGAAGCTTGCGAATGCACATGAATTTATTATGGCGTTTCCAGATGGATATGAAACAGAAGTTGGAGAGCGTGGAAATCAATTATCGGGTGGTCAAAAGCAGCGAATTGCCATTGCGCGTGCTTTGTTACGTGACACAGAATTTTTATTATTAGATGAAGCAACAGCAAGTCTAGATTCGGAGTCAGAAGCGAAAATACAAAAAGCAATTGAAAATGTATTTGCGAGTAGAACGACATTTGTTATTGCACATCGTTTATCAACGGTAGTACAAGCAGATACCATTTTTGTAATAGAGAATGGCAGTATTACAGGAATTGGTATACACGATGAATTAATGAAGCATCATACATATTATAAAAAGATTGTAGAACAACAATTTTTAATAGAAAAAACAAAAGACAAGATATCCTAATTGTACTTGGGTATCTTGTCTTTTATTTTTTTTGTAATAATGTGTATGGATAATATAGAGTATTTTCATTTTGTTTCTTTTTTCTATTTTTCAGTGCATGTAAGGCAAAGAATGTACCTACAATTGTAAAGATGGCTTTCTTCATATTCATTTTCCCCTTTTTATTGTTCATTTAATTCTTGGCTAACTGCTTTTGCATCAATTAAAGCGTGGAGAATCATTTTTACCATGTTCATCATTTTTATTCCTCCTTTTATAGTCGGTTTAGTTCTTTTACAACTGCTTGTCCGTTTACTAACACCTCGAAGACTGCTTTTACGATTTCTTTCATCATGACTGTTTCCTCCTTTTGTTTACCTCTTGCTTACATTTTTATTGTATAAGGAGGCACGATTTCGTACTATCGCTTTCCATTACGTGAACATAACAGTTTTGTAAGATTGGATGTAATTTGTTGAAATGTTTAGTCTATATTCATTATTTTCAAAAAAATGACTATTCAAACATCAAGTGGGGAAGTATAATAAAGGAGTAAGTATTAAATTCCGTACGAAAGGAGTGAATGAGATGAAACGTTCTTTAGCTGCACGCGCAAAATTTTTAGATTTTATCTATTTTTGTCGTGCGATTTTTCATGATGTGATTGCTAACGGGATACGTATGCCCTTTTTTAGCAATTGCATAGTAGCTATTGAACGATAGAAATCTCTTCACCCATTTTATAGGACGTGTGAAAAGGGAGCTATTTTGCTTCCTTTTTCTATGCCAAAAACCATGGGGAAAGTTTCTTTCCCCATGGTTTTTTACGTTGAAAGGAGTACGGAAAATGACAATTTGTAGTGTAAACAATGTAACGAAATCTTTTGGTGGAAACATCATATTTGAAAATATATCGCTTGAAATCCAAAATGGTGAACGCATTGGATTAGTTGGCAGAAACGGTAGCGGGAAAACCACAATTTTTCAGTTATTAACAGGAATAGAGAATGTAGATGCTGGAGCAATTCATATGAAAAAAGGGACACGTGTTGGTCATGTAGCACAAATTCCGAAGTTTGCTGGTGAAACGAATGTATATGATGTATTGAGCTCTGCCTTTGTAAAAGAGAAAGAATTAGAAAGAAACATGCGAAATTTAGAGAAAAGTATGGCGGAGGAACAAGATCCAACTAGTTTAGAGAGGTTAATGGAGAAGTATGGCGCAGTACAAGAACAATTTTCGTTTTTAGGTGGTTATGAAATAGAAGCGAACATCATGAAAGTAGCAAATGGTTTACAAATAACGGAGCTATTTTCTCGAGTTTTCACTGAGCTGAGCGGCGGGGAGCAGACGAAAGTAAGTCTTGCTTATATGCTGCTCAAGAAACCAGATTTACTGCTATTAGATGAACCGACAAATCATTTAGATTTATTTGCAGTAGAATGGCTCGAACAATTTTTGAAAGAGTATACAGGAACAGTTGTTGTGATCTCACATGATCGTTATTTTCTTGATGAAGTTGTTACGAAAATTTTTGATTTAGAAGACGGAGAACTGCATGTATATCATACGAACTACTCACAGTTTGTGAAGGAAAAGGAAGAAAGATTACTCCAAGAGTTCCAATCTTATCAAGAACAGCAAAAGAAAATAAAGAAAATGAAAGAAGCAATTAAACGTTTAAGGGAATGGGCAAATCAAGCGAACCCCCCGAATGAAGGATTGCATAAACGTGCTAGAAATATGGAACGCGCGTTAGAACGGATGGAAAAGTTGAAGAAGCCAATTTTAGAAAGAAAGCAGATGGGACTTCAGTTTGAAGGACAAGAGAGAAGTGGCAAAGATGTTGTTGTAATGAAGGAAGTGGGCAAAGGTTTTGCGGATCGTACTTTATTCCGAGGAGTAAATTTACATGTTCGTTTTCAAGAGCGAGCAGCTATTGTTGGACGTAACGGTACAGGAAAAACAACATTATTAAAGCTATTGTTAGAGGAAATGAGACCGGATGCTGGGGAGGTCAGAATCGGTAGTAGTGTGAAAATCGGTTATTTATCGCAGCATGCATATGAGAATGTAAAATATGATGTATTAGAAGCATTTCGGGAGCATGTAGCTGTAACTGAAGGAGAAGCTCGCCATATATTAGCTCGCTTTTTATTTTATGGTCCAGCCGTTTTTAAAAAGGTCAATCAGCTTAGCGGTGGTGAACGAATGAGATTACGTTTGGCACAGCTTATGTATCAAGATGTAAACCTCCTTGTGTTAGATGAGCCTACAAATCATCTTGATATCGAATCAAGGGAAGTGCTGGAAGAAGCACTTGAACAATATAATGGAACCATTCTTGCTGTTTCACATGATCGTTATTTTTTAAATAAATTGTTTGAAAAAACATATTGGATTGATGAACACACATTGTTTGAATTTGCCGGGAATTATGCTTGGGCACGTCAGAAATGGACAGAGAGAATAGAGAAGGAAGAAGTGAAACAAAAAGAAGTTCCAAAAATAAAAGTGATGAATGTAAAGAAGAAGGAATCTAATGATGTAGAAGAAATTGAAGATAAGCTTATGCATATAGAAGAAGATATATATGCGTTGGAGTGTACAATGGAAGAAACAAGCAACATTGAAATACTGGAACAGTTATATAAAGAAAAAACGGAAAAAGAACGATTACGGGCGGAATTATATAATCGATTAGATAGTATGATGGAATAGATGAAAGAAAAACAAGTCGCCCTCTCAGGAGATGTGGAGGTGACTTGTTTTTCTATTAATATCCGTTAATTCGAGATGAAAATGGTATAATTTTCTTTATGTTATATTGTGAAAACGATTTTTTTTACATGTTGGTATGATTTAAAACAACATTTCAAAAATGCGAGGAGAATTTGATGTTAGGGTATGCACGTCTCATTACGATTGTTATGATTTGCATGGTATATATAAATCATGTTTCACGTGAAACAGAAAATTTACAAATCTTTGTTGGTATTGCATGTTTCATTTATGTTGTAAATCATGTTTTACTTATCCAACCACATCAAGGAAGAAGGCGTGAATTTTATGCATTCCTTTCAAATGGGATAGTTACAGCGTTATTAGGCTTTTTATTTCCCGAGACATGTTTGTATTTAATTATATTTGGGATTGATGCCGTGGGGGTATTTATTCATACGTGGCGGAAAATAGTCGTATATTTTTTCGTGAGTTTTTTCTTTTTATGCTGGTTTGCTATTTTACTATATACGTATCAATATACTGGAAAGATAGAATTTGATAACAATGCTATTAACTTTATGTTCGTTGTCTTCAGTGCTTTAGCCGGGAACTTAATTAAAAAGCTGACAGTGGCCCGCCAAACCGTCGACGATCAATATGAAAAATTGACGTTATCACATATAGCTCTAAAAGAAGCGCATGAACAATTACAGCTTTATGCGAAAGAAGTAGAAGAACTAACTACAGTTCGAGAGAGGAACGATATTGCCCGAGAAATTCATGATACAGTTGGTCATAATATGACGGCTTTACTTGTTCAATTGCAGCTTGCAGAGGCTTTATGGAAGCAAAAGTCAGATGCAACAGAAGAAGTTTTACATACATGTCATGAATTAGCTAGAAAATCTCTTCAAGAGGTAAGGGCTTCAGTCCGTGCGTTGAAGGAAGAAAAAGATCTAGGAAACATAATAGAAAATATGAAAGGAATGTTAAATGAATTTTCAAAGGTAACGAAAGTACAAGTAACCTTTCATTTACAAGGGGATCCAATCATAATCCCGTTGTCATTACAACCTACCTTGTTGCGTATTATGCAAGAGTCATTAACAAATGCAAAACGCCATGGAAAAGCTAGTTTATGTAAAGTTAGCTTATTGTGTTTAGATGAAAAAGTTATGCTATCGATTACGGATAATGGTGTTGGCGTAAATGAACTGAGTCCTGGTTTTGGGTTAATGAATATGAAAGAACGTGTAGGGGAACATGGTGGAATGATCCAATTTGAGAGTGAAAAAGAGAAGGGATTTCGATTACAGATTGAGTTCCCACTTAAGGAAAAGACGTGGGTAATAGGGGGAAAGATATGATTCGTATTATGATTGTTGATGATCAATCACTTATTCGTGATGGTTTAGCAATGCTATTAAATTTACGTTCAGAACTTGAAGTGGTGGGCACAGCAAATGATGGGGATGAAGTAGTTCGAATAGCAGAACAATTACAACCTGAAATTATTTTGATGGATATTCGAATGCCTCGTATAAATGGCGTTGAAGGAACTCGTTTAATAAGGGAAAAGTTTCCTGATATGAAGGTTCTTATGCTGACGACATTTAATGATAGTGAACTTATTTTTGAAGCATTGGAACAAGGAGCGAGCGGTTATTTATTAAAAGATATGGAGACGGACGCAATTGTGCAGGCAATATTGACAGTCCATGGAGGAGGAGCCGTTCTTCCGCAGGATATAACAGCTCAAATTGTGAAGGAACTAAAAAGAACAAAAGCGGTGGAAATATCAGAAAAAAGTCAGCCAAAGCAAATGGAGCAACTAACAGAGCGTGAAATAGATGTATTAAGGGAAATAGGCCTTGGATTAAATAATAAAGAAATTGCTAAGAAATTGTTTATTACAGAGGGAACTGTAAAAAATCATGTTTCTAATTTAATTAGTAAGCTGGAGCTGAGGGATCGGACACAGGCAGCTATATATGCAGTAAGATACGGTATTACAACATACACATGACTTTTGGCATAGAGAAAAATAAAAAAGCAGCAAATTATGCTGCTTTTTTATTTTGCATTTCTATCTTAAGGGTGATGGAAGAAAGAGGATGTTTTTTTACAATGAAATTGTAGATTAATGCAAAGGGGCTGAATCGACATGTTAGTCGTAGATCATATTACAAAGTCGTTTGGAAAGAAGGAAGTTGTAAAGAATGTATCTTTTGAAGTTAAGAAAGGAGAAACATTTGGTTTGCTTGGTCCAAACGGTGCAGGAAAGTCGACGACGATATCAATGATTTGTGGGCTTATTCCATATGATGGCGGTGATATAAAAGTTGGGGGGAAATCTGTAAAAGAATATCCATTAGATGCGAAAAGGAAGATCGGTATTGTCCCGCAAGATATTGCTTTATATCCTACGCTTTCAGCGAAAGAAAATTTAATCTTTTGGGGGAAAATGTATGGTTTAAGTGGAGCTATTGCAAAGAAACGAGCAGATGAGGTATTAGCATATGTTGGTTTACAGGATCGCGCAAAGGACAAAATTGAAACATTTTCAGGTGGAATGAAACGCCGAATTAACATTGGTGCAGCACTTATGCATGAACCGGAGTTATTAATTATGGATGAGCCGACAGTTGGAATTGATCCACAATCACGGAATCACATTTTAGAGACGGTAAAAGGATTAAATGAGAAAGGCATGACGGTCATTTATACGAGCCATTACATGGAAGAAGTGGAGTATTTATGTGAACGAATTGCCATTGTTGATCATGGAAAGGTAATTGCATTAGGAACGAAAACTGAGTTGTGTAATCGTCTTGCTGATGGCTTTATGGTGAAGTTACAACTGAATCGTTATAACCAAGAGCTATTGCAGAAAATAAAAGACATACCCACTGTAGAACGGATTATCATCGATGAGGATACAAATACACTTGATATTGGATTGAAGAATGGAGAAGCTGTTGGTACGGTTGTTTCGGAAGTTGTAGAAAAGCATGTGCGAATTTTAAAGCTTGAAGTACAAGAGCCAAATCTAGAAGCTCTCTTTTTACAGTTAACAGGGCGTTCACTTCGCGATTAAGGAGGTTAGGAACTCATGAAAAGTTTTATTATTGCATGGAAAGATTTGAAAATTCGTTTAATAGATCGGCGCGGATTTATGATGATGTTACTTATGCCACTTCTATTAACAGCTATTTTAGGATCAGCACTAAGTAACATATTCGATAATGGAGGATTACCTAAAACGGTAATTGGTTATTATCAAGAAGGAACAGATGAGTTTGCAAATATATTTCAAAAAGATGTATTGCAATCAAAGGAACTAAAAGATGATGTAAAAGTAGAAGTAGTAACCTCGCAAAAAGAGCTAGAGGATATGGTACAAAAACAGAAAGTTGATGTTGGAATTATCATTCCAAATAGGTGGAGTGAACATATACAAGATGGAAAATTAAAAGAACCAAAACTGATTACAGATCCATCAAAAGATATACAAGCAAAAATCGCTGAATCAATTATTCGTTCCTTTTCAGAACGTGCTCAAACAGTTGCTGTCTCTACTAAAAGTGTCCTAACAGACTTAGCAAAATCACAGCTAGGAAATATTGAACAGGTTGCAAAAGAGGTAACGGCTGATTTACAAACAGTGGCGACTTCAAATACGGATGGAATTGAAAAAGGAATAGTCGGCAAAAAAACAGTTGCTGCGATGCAATATTACGCTGCGGCAATGTTAGTCATGTTTTTATTATTTAACATAACAGTAGGCGCGAAATCTATTGTGACAGAGCAACGAACTGAAACATTAGCAAGATTATCAAGTACACCGACAAGCTCTTTTGCCATATTATTAGGTAAATTTTTAGGTACATTACTATTTGCTTGTATTCAATTTGGAGTATTTGTAGTTGCTACTTATTACGCATTTCATGTGAATTGGGGTGAAGATGTTTCACAAATTGTAGCAGTAGGAATTGCTTATGCAATTTGTGTTTCTGGCTTATCTATGCTCATCGCGGCATTTATTCGTGAAGAAAAAACAGCGGATTTAATGGGTGGCATTGGAATTCAGTTGTTAGCTATATTAGGTGGATCTATGTTACCAATCTATGCATTTCCGGATACTCTTCAAACAATTGCTAACATTGCCCCAAATAAATGGGCACTTACAAGTTTTTTAAACATTATGTCGGGTACATCATGGTATGCGTTACTTCCAGTTATCTTAAGTTTATCTAGTGCGGGTATTGTTTCCGTCATCATAGGAACCTTCCGTTTGCGTACGAGATAGGAGGAGAAATAATGAAGAAAGTTTGGGCACTTTGCTGGTTAGAATTAAAACAAATCTTAATTAAGCCACAAAGCTATATACTCATGTTCGGAATGCCGATTATTTTTACACTTATTTTTGGCGGACTTTTAGGTGGAAGTGGAAACGAGAAAGTAAATATTAGTTTAATAGACCAAGATGGGTCTACATTATCCAATTCCTATTATAAAGAAATAAAGAAAAGCGATTTAATTTCTATAGAGAAAGTAACAGATGAAGAAGCGAAACAGAAAATCGAAAATAAGAAGTCCTCGGGTATTGTGACAATTCCAAAAAACTTTCAAAAGAGTATGGTAGACGGGAAGATAGAGAAGGTTAAATTTCAATCAAGCGCTGATTTTACCGGAGGAGCTTCTGTAGAACAGATATTACAAAGTACAATGAAAAAGATGGAAATAGAAGTAGCAGCAGCAAGGGATTCAGAGAAAAATGGGGGAATGGCTTGGGAGAAGATGTATGAAATGATTCATACAAAGGTAGAACCAGTTTCACTTCAAAAGGAATCCATTGTACCTGGGGAGAAAAAACTGAATAACGTAACAGGGCGAGCTGCAGGGTTTTCCATTCTTTTTGTAATGATTGTGATGCTAAGTGCGACAGGAACAATTTTAAAAGCAAGACAACTTGGCGTTTGGTATCGTTTATTAGGAACGCCTGTTTCAAAGGCTCAAATACTTGGGGGATATATACTTTCCTTCTTTTTAATTGGATGGATTCAATTTGGAACTTTAATGGTATTAACGAATGTTTTGTTCGATGTACAGTGGGGAAATCTACTAGGGATAATCATACTTGTCTCAGTGTTATTGCTAGCGGTCATTGGTTTAGCACTATTATTAGCAAGTATTGTGAAAACAACGGAGCAGCAGTCAGCTTTAGGTAATATCGTTGTTATTTCAACTTGCATGATTAGTGGGCTGTATTGGCCAATTGAAATAGAACCAGAATGGATGCAAACTGTAGCAAACTTTATTCCTCAAACTTGGGCAATGCGCGGGTTTACCGAATTAATTGCAAGGGGCGGGACATTGGCAGATATAGCAGGATATATTGGTATACTTATGTTATTTGCTGGTGTATTCTTTATAATTGGTTTAACAAGAATACGTTATGATTGAAAAAAGAAAGCAGAGTCTACAGCTTCGCCCGCTGAACTCTGCTTTCTCTTTGTGTATCGTCTTCCCCTATAGAAATAGCAATCGCAATTCCGAGCATAAAGAGAAATGCTAAAAAGAGGACGAACCTTGGGAAGAACGGAAATAGTAGCAATGCCCCGACTATCATGAGTGTTAAAGCAACATAGTGCAAGACATATTGGAATAGTTTGTCCATATTTTCGCCCCCCTTTTTGGTAGTTTGTTAGTATTCTATGCTCGTCCACTGAATAATAGAATTATTTTTTTAATCGTTTCTTCATAGTGAAAAATAAGGGATGATGGACACAATTGGGAGGAAGGAATAATCTTAAAACTAATTCTTACCATTTTTATGGGTAAAGTGAATATTGTTGCAGAAAGGAGATTACGATTTAGCAATGGTATCTACGCCAATGATTGATGACCCAAGTGGAACGATTGAAGAGTTCGTTTCAACTAGTAAGCGAAATTATGATGGATATCATAATCCAAAAGTGGATGAATTGGCAGCTCAAGCATTACAAGTATTAGACATTGAAAAATGAACAGAAATTTATAAAAAACTGTATCAAGAACTAAGTGAAGATCCACCAGTTATTTTCTTAAATAATAGTAAAGTTGTTTCTGCATATAATGCGAGAATACAAGGATTACAGGAAGATAATTATAATGGTATATTGTTAAGTCTACCTAAATTAAAGATCCAGCAATAGCTTTTATAAAAATCTTAAAATATTTAAATAGAAAGAATTGACAAAATATAACGGACGATATAAGCTAATAACCATAAAGTCTAGCGGAAAAGTCGGAATAAGAATGTTACCCCTCGTAAACATCTATTTTTTTGTATTTAAAACCGACTTTTCCGATGGGTTATAAAAATGTTGCTGTGGGAGGCATATATAAGGCAAGCAGTTCATAAGGTGTAATTATTAAAAAAAGTTAGGGTGGGGACAATGAAGAAAAAGACAAAAAAATGGGCTGGTGTATTTTCTATTTTACTGAGTAGTTCGCTTGTGTTATCGGCTTGTGGGGGACAAGAGGATAAGGCTTCGACAGAGCCGGCAAAACAGCAGGATGTGAAAGATTTAAAAATAGAGAAGGTTGCAGCGACAGATAAATCAAAAAATCCTGAGAAAGCGAAACAGAGAAAAGATACACTTATTGTAGGAATTTCAAAGCCTGGTGGTGTGTTCTTACCTTATTTCCAAGAGAATGGTTGGGACGGTAACGTAACATCAGTTATATTTGCATCTCTTGTATCAACAGATAAGCAAGGGAAACCAGTTCCAGAGCTTGCAGAGAAATGGGATGTATCTTCTGATCAATTAAAGTACACGTTCCACTTACGAAAAAATTTGAAATTTAGTGATGGTTCACCGTTAACAGCAGATGATGTAGCATTTACATTAACATTGCTACATGATAAGGCTTATGAGGGTGGAACAGATATTTCACAGTATGCAATTAAGGGTGGCAAAGATTATAAAGAAGGAAAAGCTACATCTATTGAAGGGATTAAAGTAGTTGATCCACAAACAATTGAAATTACGACAGAAAAAGTAAACTCACAAGCGTTAGTAAACTTCGGAGGACCTGTCTTATCTAAAGCATATTATGGAAAAGACTATAAGCAAAACACAAGCTTAAATTATTTAAAAGAGTTATATGGTAACCCGGTTGCTGCTGGTCCTTATAAATTAGAAAAATATATTCCAGGTCAAGAAGTACGATTTGTAGCAAATGAGCAGTATTATGCGGGAAAGCCAAAAGTTAAAAACTTTATTTACAAAATTACATCACCAGATACAAGTTTCCAATTATTCCAAACAGGAGAAACGGATTATGAAGGATTTGCTGCTAATAATGACAATATTGAACAATTAAAGAGTTTAGGTTTTGCTAACTTCAATATTGAAACAGTAAGCTCATACTCATTCGTTTACTTTAATAATAAGAAGCCATATTTAAAAGATAAAAAAGTACGTCAAGCACTTATTTACGGATTAGATCGTAAAAAATATGTAGATACAAACTTCCAAGGAAATGCTTCTGTTGCAAATATACCAATTTCACCAACTTCATGGGCATATGATGATAAGGGTATAAATCAATACGAATATAATTTAGAGAAAGCAAAAAAATTGTTAGATGAAGCTGGTTGGAAAGTTGGATCTGATGGTATTCGCGAAAAGGATGGTCAGAAATTAAAGTTAAGCTATTATGCAGCAAGTGGAAGAAAGCAAGAAGAGGTATTTATACCAATTGCAAAAGAGAACTATAAAGCATTAGGTGTGGAGTTCAATCCGGAAATTATGGACTTTAATACTCTTGTGTCGAAGGTTGGAAAGTTTGATTATGATTTAGCAGCTGTTGCGACACCAATTATTTCTGATCCGAGTGAAACTGTAGGTGAGTTTGAATCTACGCATCCAGATAACTCAGCGGGTTATAGTAACCCAAAAGTGGATGAATTAATTAAAAAAGGTATTGAAACAGTTGACATTGAAAAAAGAAAACCTATTTATAAAGAGTTATATAAAGAATTAAGCGATGATCCACCTGTAATTCTATTAAATTATCGCAAAAGTATTTCAGCACACAATGCACGTGTGAAAGGAATTGACCCAGAGAAATACGATAGTATTAGTTCAAACCTGCCTGTTTTATCTATTGAACAATAGGGATAAGTAAGGAGAAGTAGAAGACATTTTTTCATACAGCTGTAAGGTCGTGCTGTTTTGAAAAAATGTTCTTCTATTTTTAAGTAACTATGATTGGGGAGACAAAAAGTGAAAACATATATCATTCGTAGGTTTCTACAAATGATTCCTACATTGCTTGGTACATCTATCATTATTTTTTTCTTATTTGCTCTCTTGCCGGGGGATTATGTTGATTCTAATCCAAAGTTAACACCAGAACGCGCACAGGAATTAAGAGAATTGTATGGATTAAATAAACCGATTATTGAGCGGTATTTTCATTGGTTAGGTAATGCGTTACACGGTGATTTTGGTTTCTCGTTGCAATATCAAGAGCCTGTAACATCATTACTTAATAAATTTATTTGGAATACCTTTATTGTTGCTGTTGCAGCTTTATTTTTCACTTGGATAATTGCACTTATTGTTGGTGTTGTTTCAGCGACAAAGCAACATTCATGGTTTGATGGACTTGTAACAATTGGTGTCTTTGCAGCGATGTCGTTCCCATCATTCTTTATCGGTCTATTTTTAATTAAAGTATTTGCTGTTGATCTAAATATATTGCCTATTGGTGGCATGATTGATATAGGAAGTAACTCGACTGGTTTTGCTTACATATTAGAAGTACTAAGACATATGGTTTTACCGGTATTTATTTTAACGCTCCTTGGTGTTGGCTCATTAACTCGTTATTTTAGAACGGGAATGCTTGAAGTTGTAAGACAAGACTATATTCGTACTGCTCGTGCAAAAGGGTTGAAAGAAAGAGTGGTTATTTATAAACATGCATTAAAAAACGCGATTTTACCAGCAATCACATTACTTGCATTTGAATTACCAGGGTTGTTCTCTGGTGCAATCATTATTGAACAAATTTTTAATTGGCCAGGAATCGGAAGCATTCAATTAGAAGCGTTGAGTTTTCGTGATTACACAGTGTTAATGGCATTTACAATGTTTCTCTCTTGCCTAACAATTATCGCAAACTTTTTGGCAGATATCGTTTATGCGATTGTCGATCCACGTATTCGATTAAAGTAGGGAGGGAGAAAGATGGAGACTGTTGTAACAGTAAAGAAGAAAAAAAAGAAAAAAGGAAATGTGACTTCACCTTGGCATCAAGCATTTACCAGAATTAAGAAAAATAAATTAGCGTTGTTTGGTTTTTATATCCTAATTTTTATGTTTGTATTTTGTTTTATTGGGCCATTTTTTTCACCATACGTTTCTGGAACGATTCAAGTCACACAAATTAATAAGCCACCCAATTTTTCTCATTGGCTTGGTACAGATCAGCTTGGAAGAGATATTTTAACACGATTAATGCAAGCGGGACGAATTTCATTAACAATTGGTTTAGCTTCGATGGTACTATCCGTCATACTCGGTGCATTATTAGGAGCTATCTCTGGTTTTTATCGTGGTATTGTAGATCATATTATTATGCGTATTGCAGACGTGTTAATGTCTATTCCAGGATTACCATTACTTATCATTATGGGTGCCATCTTATCAGAATGGAAACTTCCATCTGAATATCGACTTTATGTTGTTATGATCATGTTAAGTTTGATTGGATGGCCGGGGCTTGCACGTCTGGTACGAGGACAAATTTTAACACTTCGAGAACAATCATTTATGCAAGCTGCTGATGTATTAGGATTAAAGGATTACCGGAAGATTGTACATCATTTAATTCCGAATGTATTCCCTTTATTAATTGTTGTGGCAACGTTAGGTGTAGCGGGAGCTATTTTAAGTGAATCAGCATTAAGTTATTTAGGTCTTGGGGTTGTTCCACCTACGCCATCATGGGGGAATATGATTAGTGCAGCAAACTCATTAATTGATTTCCAAAAACGTCCATGGTTATGGATACCGCCTGGTTTTGCGATTTTTATAACAGTTGTATCAATTAACTTACTTGGTGATGCACTTCGTGATGCATTAGATCCAAAAATGAAGCGGTAGGTGAGGAATCATGAGTAAAGCAGTAATAGAACTACAAGATTTACAAACACACTTTCATACGGAAGAAGGTACAGTGAAAGCTGTGAATCATGTTAGCTTTTCTGTACGAGAAGGTGAAACAGTTTGTGTAGTGGGAGAATCAGGTTGTGGGAAAAGTGTAACGGCTTTATCTATTATGGGACTTATTGCGGAATCTGGCGGCATTGTTGGCGGTGATATTCTTTATGAAGGCCAAAGTCTTTTGGGGATGAAAGAGAAAGAACTTCGAAGTTTAAGAGGAAATGATATCGCGATGATTTTTCAAGAACCAATGACATCTCTTAACCCAGTTTTTACTGTTGGAGAACAAATTGTTGAGACGTTAAGAGAGCATGAGCTCCTTAGTGAAAATGAAGCATATAAAAAAGCTATTGAATTAATTCGTAAGGTTGGTATTGCACGTGCCGATGAAATTGTTCATTCGTATCCCCATGAGCTAAGCGGTGGGATGCTGCAACGGATCATGATTGCGATTGCACTGAGTTGTAACCCTAAATTACTAATTGCTGATGAGCCCACAACAGCACTAGATGTTACAATTCAGGCGCAAATACTAGATTTATTAAGACAGGTAAAAGAAGAATTTAAAACATCTATTTTATTAATTACACATGATTTAGGTGTTGTAGCAGAAATGGCAGATTATGTTGTTGTGATGTATGGTGGCAAAGTCATTGAAGAAGCACCTGTACTGGAGCTATTCCAAAATCCTAAACACCCATATACAAAAGGATTATTAAAATCAAAGCCGGTAATGGGGAAACGAACAGATAAACTTTATTCGATTCCGGGGCAAGTTCCAAACTTAGTTGGTTTAGATGAATTTTGCTACTTTAGCGGTCGCTGTGAACATTGCATGGATATATGTAAGAATGAGGCGCCAGGCCTTGGAGTGCATGAAGATCATCATAAAGTAGCTTGCTGGTTATATGAGGAGCGTGCTGAGCAATGAGTGAACCTTTATTAGAAGTGAAGAATTTAAAAACGCATTTTCCGATTAAGGGCGGCGTATTTGGTAGAACGATTGGGCATGTAAAAGCAGTAGACGGAGTAAGCTTTACGATTAATAAAGGTGAAGTGTTTGGTCTAGTAGGTGAATCTGGAAGTGGAAAAACGACAATTGGTAAAACCATTCTTCGTCTCGTTCAAAAAACAGAAGGTGAAGTGAAATTTAAAGGGCAAGATGTTCATACGTTATCGAAAGAGGAATTACGAAAGTATCGTCCTAATATGCAACTTGTATTCCAAGACCCGTTTAGTTCATTGAATCCACGGATGAGAATTGGAGAAGCGCTTGGTGAACCAATGCTAGCACATGGCTTAGCTACGAAAGAGAATGTTCGTGAAAAAGTGTTAGAAGTATTAGAACTATGTGGTTTAGCACCATATCATATTGATCGTTATCCGCATGAGTTTTCGGGAGGACAACGCCAGCGTATTGTTATTGCAAGGGCGATGGTATTAAATCCAGAATTTATTGTTGCTGATGAACCTGTTGCAGCATTAGATGTATCTATTCAAGCACAAATTATAAACTTGTTCAGGGAATTACAAGAGAAAAAAGGTTTATCCTATTTATTTATTTCACATGATTTAAGTGTTGTCGAACACTTATGTACAAAAATTGGAATTATGTATTTAGGGACAATCGTGGAAACAGCTCCCCGTGACGAGTTGTTTGCAAATCCGCTTCATCCATATACGAAGGCGCTGTTATCAGCTGTACCAATTCCTGATCCCGCTGTTAAGCGAGAACGAATTATTTTGCAAGGTGATATTCCAAGTCCAGCGAATCCACCTTCAGGCTGCCGTTTTCATACACGTTGCCCGTTTGCGACGGATATTTGTAAGCAAGCTGTACCAGAATTTCGTGATATTGGGGAAGGGCATCTCGTTGCTTGTCATCATGTATAAAAGAAAAAGGACTCTTTCAAATATGAAAGAGTCCTTTTTTATTTGCTTGATGATGGTTGTTTTAGTACATACTGTTCAATTGCACGAGCAACACCATGCTCGTCATTTGTTAATGTAACAACATCACATAATTTCTTTACATCTTCTTCAGCATTCCCCATAGCAACAGATAGGCCAGCTACCTCTAGCATTGGTACATCGTTAAAGTTGTCTCCAATGGCAATCGTATCTTGAATTGGAATATTGAAATAAGACGCCATTTCTTGTAATCCATTTCCTTTATGACCATGCTTGTCCATAATTTCTAAATTTGTCGGAGCTGATGCTGTAACCATAATTTCTTTATCTTCTTGTAAAGACTGTAGTAGTTGTGAGCGATGCTCTGCGTCAAACGTCAAAATAAAGAATTTCGAGATTTCTAGCTCTGGATTATTTACGACATCTTCGATTTTTTGGAAATCAGTAATTAAGTTCGATTTTTTTTGCTTCTCTGTAATTCGTTCCAGTTCTTCAATTGTGACATCAAGTGCATGCTTATTTTCTTCGAATGCATGCATTACTTTTTCATTCCAATTATAAGGAGAATAAACTCCTTTATTTGTGTACAACTTATATGGAAATCCTTCAGATTCTAGTAATTTAGCAAGCTTGTATACTTTATCATTTTGTAAACAACGTGCGTTAATTACTTTTCCGTCAACATAAACAATTGCCCCATTACTTGCTCCAACTGGAAGTGATAATTGATACTCTTCCAATAGTTTTAAAGCATCTTCTTTTGCACGACCAGAGCAAATCATTACAACATGACCGGCTGCTTTAGCATCATGAATAGCTTGTAAATTTTCCTTGGAGATTTCAAGTTTAGATGATAGTAGTGTACCATCCATATCTAGTGCGACTAATTTCAAACTGACCACCTCTTTGTTTTTTATTATACATAGTTATCTTGAGGAAACATATAAACTTATCTTGGGCTTTATGGAAATGTTAATGAGACAAACCTTTAAAATGATTCCGAAAGAGTATGATGAGGGAGCAAAATTGAAAAGGTACTCGTTCTACTACGTTTTATTTCGATTTGTAACCTAATATTACATTAATGTTACAAGTATGTATGTGTTGGAAACCGCTGTATAAAGGGGTTTATAAAAAATATTAATAATATCGTAAAAAAAATGTAATAAATTTTACGTATTCATATTGCAGTATGAAAAAACTTATGTTACATTAATGTTACAAACGTTACACAAGTTAACTTAATGTAACGATAAGATAAAAACTATGAATTAATCATTTCTTAGAAATTACATATAAATATCTATTGATAAGGAGAGCGTAAATATGAAAAAAGAACAAGTATTACAACTAACAAAAATGGATTTATTAGGATCAGCAGGTGGAGCAGCAGTATTAACAGCATTAATCGTACTTCTTTCTAACGTTTTAGTATAATAGAAACTTTGTACAAGCAGTAGAACGGATCGTATCAAATAAAAAAAGTTATGAACTGAAGGGAGAATGGAGAATATGGAAAACAAAGAAGTGTTACAAGTAACAAAGATGGATTTATTAGGATCAGCGAGCGGAGCAGCAATATTAACAGCATTAATCGTACTTTTTTCTAACGTTTTAGTATAATAGAAACTTTGTACAAGCAGTAGAACGGACAGTACCAAATAAAAATAAAGTTATGAATTGAAGGGAGAATGGGAAACATGGAAAACAAAGAAGTATTACAACTAACAAAAATGGACTTATTAGGATCAGCAGGAGCAGCAACAGTATTAACAGCATTAATCGTATTTCTTTCAAGTGTATTAGTATAATAGAAGTTTTGTACAAGTAATAGAGCAGAATGAAGATTGCAAAATAAAGCTGAAAGGAGAATGGGGAATATGGAAAACAAAGAAGTATTACAAGTAACAAAAATGGATTTATTAGTATCGGCGAGTGGAGCAGCAGTATTAACAGCGCTCATTGTATTCCTTACAAATGTATTAGTATAATGAATATAGAGAAACAGAATTACCTATATCTTATTAAGACAATTATCCTAAAAAAATAAAGGCCCTAACGTATTATAGATGTTTAATATGTTAGGGTCTTTTTATTTTTGAGGTAACAAAGAGACATACTACCAGCTTTGATTATGTTGTTTTAAATAGAAAAAAGTCGAATTTTATATGGGAGAAAAAAAGAGGTATTTGACAGAAAAGATAGAAAACTTTAAAAGTCAGAAATTTGTTAGCTTGCTAACTAATTTTTTTATTGGTAGATGGAAGCGTTTTCGGATGGTTCTAAGTATGTAACATTCAATTTATTTACAGGGGGATGAGGAATTTATGAAACAAAAATCTATGGATACGTTAGCTGCACAAATGGAGGATTTCTTTCCGGTACGTGATGTCGATCATTTAGAATTTTATGTAGGAAATGCAAAGCAATCAAGTTATTACCTTGCAAGAGCGTTTGGATTTAAAATTGTTGCCTATTCGGGATTAGAAACAGGGAATCGTGAAAAAGTATCTTATGTTCTCGTGCAAAAAAACATGCGTTTTGTTGTGTCTGGGACTTTAAATAGTGATAGCCGTATTGCAGAATTTGTAAAGATCCATGGTGACGGAGTGAAAGACGTAGCTTTACTTGTTGATGATGTTGAGAAAGCATACTCAGAGGCTGTAAAACGAGGTGCGGTTGCGATTGCTCCACCTGAAGAGTTAACAGATGAACAAGGAACATTAAAAAAAGCAGTAATCGGTACGTATGGCGACACAATCCATACGCTAGTAGAGCGTAAAAATTATAAAGGAACATTTATGCCTGGTTATGAGAAGATTGATTTTGATATTCCGAGTGACGAATCAGGCTTAGTTGCTGTAGATCATGTTGTTGGTAACGTTGAAAAAATGGAAGAGTGGGTTAGCTATTACGAAAACGTTATGGGCTTTAAACAAATGATTCATTTTGATGATGATGATATTAGCACGGAGTATTCCGCGTTAATGTCAAAAGTTATGACAAATGGAAGCCGTATTAAGTTTCCAATTAATGAACCGGCAGATGGAAAGCGAAAATCACAAATTCAAGAGTACTTAGAGTTTTATAACGGTGCAGGTGTACAGCATCTTGCATTGTTGACAAATGATATTGTGAAAACGGTTGAAGCGCTTCGTTCAAACGGAGTTGAATTTTTAGATACACCAGATACGTATTATGAAGAGTTAACAGCACGCGTTGGGAAAATCGATGAAGAAATTGATAAGCTAAAAGAGCTTAAGATTCTTGTGGATCGTGATGATGAAGGGTACTTGCTACAAATTTTCACAAAGCCAATTGTAGATCGCCCAACATTATTTATCGAAATTATTCAGCGTAAAGGTTCTCGAGGATTCGGAGAGGGAAACTTTAAAGCTCTATTCGAATCAATTGAAAGAGAGCAAGAACGACGCGGAAATCTATAAAAATTTACTTATCAGTGGGGGCTGTGTCTCCCACTGATTAAAGTTTCATTTTGTATAAATAGTGAGGAGGAAAATTGATGAAATTGATTACATTTCGTCTTCCTTCAGGAGAGATGCGAGCTGGTTGGCTGGAAGGTGACAAAGTAATTGATATGAATATAGCAAGTAATGGCACTCTTCCTTCATCTATGCTTGCTTTTTTAGAGAAAGCAGATGAATATGTAGAAATAGCCCATGGTATTCGAAAACCAACAAGTGGCATGTACGCTTTGGAAGATGTGCAGCTTTGTGCAGCCATCCCAAACCCAGGTAGTGTTCGTGACTTTTATGCATTTGAGCAACATGTTAAAACGGCTCGTGGTCGTCGTGGATTAGATGTTGTTCCAGAGTGGTATGATATTCCGGTTTTTTATTTTACAAATCATCGTGCTGTCATCGGGCCAGAAGTTACAGTTTCTTGTCCGAAACAAACTCAAAAGCTTGACTATGAGTTAGAAATCGCTTGTGTTATTGGGAAAGAGGGAAGAAATATTTCGCGTGAACAAGCAGAAGAATATATTTTCGGTTATTGTATTATGAATGACTGGAGCGCAAGAGATTTGCAAGCTGAGGAAATGAAAGTAGGGCTTGGTCCGGCAAAAGGAAAGGACTTTGCTACTTCATTAGGAGCTTATCTTGTTACAAAAGAGGAGTTAGATGTTTATCGCACAGGTGAACGTTATAACTTAGAAATGACTGCCCATGTGAACGGAGAGCTATTGTCTAAAGGGAATTTCCGAGATATTTACTATACGTTTGCAGAAATGATAGAACGTGCTTCGCAAGATGTTACGTTATATCCAGGAGATGTAATTGGTTCTGGCACGGTTGGCACTGGTTGTATTTTAGAACTTGGTACAGAAAAGTGGTTACAAGATGGTGACGTTGTAGAACTTACGATCACTGGACTAGGTACATTGCGTAACACAGTGAAAAAAGAAACGAAAGCGGGTGATGGGCATGTATTATCGTCACATGGGGGAGCTTCCTCATAAACGGCATGTACAATTTCGTAAAGAAGATGGATCACTTTATCGTGAACAGGTGATGGGAACGAAAGGTTTCTCTGGTACACAATCTATTTTGTATCATCATTATATGCCAACTGAAGTAGGACATGCTGCGTTAGCGCATTCTTGTCAGTTACAGTATGAAGAAGATGTGGCGCTTGCTCATCGTCATTTTCGCACGAAAGAGAATAGAAAAACTGGAGATGCGGTAAGTGGGAGGAATTTTATATTAGGAAATGAAGATTTATTAATTGGTGTTGTTAATCCGACAGAAAAAATGGATTATTTTTATCGCAATGGTGATGGAGATGAAATGTTATTCGTTCATTATGGAACTGGGAAAATTGAGACAATGTTTGGAACGATTCATTACCGGAAAGGTGATTATGTAATGATTCCAATCGGAACAATTTACCGAGTTATTCCAGATGAAGGACAATCTAAGTTTCTTGTTGTAGAAGCGAATAGCCAAATTACAACACCGCGTCGTTATCGTAATGAGTATGGTCAATTATTAGAACATAGCCCTTTCTGTGAAAGAGACATTCGAGGGCCGGAAAAATTAGAGACATATGATGAAAAAGGCGAGTTTGTTGTCATGACAAAGTCGAGAGGTTATATGCATAAACATGTTATGGGACATCATCCTTTAGATGTTGTCGGATGGGATGGATATTTATATCCTTGGGTCTTTAATGTAGAAGATTTTGAACCGATTACAGGCCGTATTCATCAGCCACCGCCAGTTCATCAAACTTTTGAAGGTCATAACTTTGTTATTTGTTCTTTTGTGCCGCGTTTATATGATTATCATCCGGAAGCAATTCCAGCACCGTATTATCATAGTAACGTAAATAGTGATGAAGTTCTTTATTATGTAGAAGGGAACTTTATGAGCAGAAAAGGTGTAGAAGAAGGTTCAATTACACTCCATCCGAGTGGTATTCCACATGGGCCGCATCCCGGGAAAACAGAAGCAAGCTTAGGGAAAAAAGAAACAATTGAATTAGCGGTTATGATCGATACGTTCCGTCCGCTCCGTATTGTGAAACAAGCGCATGAAACGGAAGATGAGAAGTATATGTATAGCTGGATTGAAGAAGGTTCATATACTAAATAAAGTGAAAATTCCATCAAGGGAGGCTCACTGCCCGTAAATAGCGAGATAAAAGAAAGAGGCATGCTCATAAAATGATTATGCCTCTTTCTTTGGTTGGAATCGACAATTTATAGAATATCAAAAATAATTATAAAAAGATATAGGGATATAGTTATACGTATTGTTTGTATATTATTTATCTTTTTATGTGGAATTACGATTTAATATAGTTTTAAAGCTAAATAATGGAAATGACTGTGTGTGGATTGCATTTTATTCTGCTAGCTGATGAGATATTTTTCTGCTTATTTCGACAAAAGTGTTGACTAAAAAACACGTTATGAGTAAAATAAAAAATAATTAAAATTTTCAGAAAATTAAAACTTAGAGGTGCATGCTATGAAGCGAATTTTTCAAAAAAAGCCGATTGCAAAACTAATGCAAGAAAGTAAACAGAAAACATTAGCGAGAACATTGGGAGCATTGGATTTAACAATGCTTGGAATTGGAGCTATTGTCGGGACAGGTATTTTTGTTCTTACGGGTGTTGTGGCAGCGAAACATTCTGGACCAGCTATCATTTTATCATTTGCTATAGCTGCGTTAGCTTGTGCCTTTGCTGCATTCTGTTATGCAGAATTTGCATCTTCTGTTCCGGTTTCGGGAAGTGTTTACACGTATACGTACGCAACGATGGGAGAGGTATTTGCATTTTTAATTGGATGGGATTTAATGTTGGAATATTTATTAGCAACATCTGCGGTAGCCAATGGATGGTCTGCTTATTTCCAATCCTTGTTAAAAGGTTTTGGGATTCATATTCCGACCATTTTATCTTCTGCTCCTGGAACAGGAAAGGGTGGCCTTATCGATTTACCAGCTGTTATTATCATTTTAATTATGACTGCCCTTTTATCTAGAGGTGTACGTGAAAGTGCTCGCGTAAACAATATTATGGTTTTTATTAAGTTAGCAGTTGTATTACTCTTTATCTTTGCTGGTTTTAATTATGTAAAGCCGGAAAATTGGACGCCGTTCATGCCATTTGGTCTTGATGGTGTAATGGCTGGGGCTGCAACGGTATTCTTTGCATTCATTGGATTTGATGCTGTATCAACGGCAGCGGAGGAGGTAAAACGTCCGCAACGCGATTTACCAATTGGTATTATAGCATCATTACTTATTTGTACGATTCTTTATATCGTTGTTTCACTTATTTTGACAGGAATTGTACCTTATGGTCAGCTGAATATTTCTGATCCAGTAGCTTTTGCACTTCAGTTTATTGGACAAGATGGTTTAGCAGGTGTTATTTCGGTAGGAGCAATTACAGGGATTACAACTGTAATGTTAGTTATGATGTATGGGCAGGTTCGTGTTTCATATGCAATGAGTCGCGATGGGTTATTACCGAAGCGTCTTGCGAAAGTTCATCCGAAATTTAAAACACCGTTTTTAAATACATGGACGACAGGAATTATCGCAGCACTTATTTCGGGGCTTATCGACTTAAATGTATTAGCACACCTTGTAAATATGGGAACATTATCGGCATTTGCTCTTGTAGCAGTTGCGGTTATCGTAATGAGAAAAACACACCCAGATTTACCACGTGTTTTTAAAGTGCCACTTGTACCAGTTTTACCTGCATTAACGGTTATCTTTTGTGTATATTTAATGCTTCAATTATCAGGAACCGCATGGATGAGTTTCGGCATTTGGATGGTGATTGGTATAGCGTTTTACTTCTTATATAGTCGAAAGCATAGTGTTTTAAGTAATAAAAAGGATGAGGAGAATGTAGCGAATTTATAGGAAAAAGATCCGTTCTAAATAGAATAGAACGGATCTTTTATTTTGAAAATTTACATTTTTCTAAAATTAATATAAGATAAGGAGTGGTTGATTAAAGGGGTGTTGTAAATGAAAAAGACGTGGCGTGAGTTACAAGCAATGGACCGTAATGTGTGGATTCGTTTTATAGGAGAAACACTGAATGGAATTGCAATGATGATGTTAATGCCATTTTTTGCATTGTATTTAAAAGATAAAGTAGATTCTTTATTACAAGTAGGGATTATTATGGCGCTTTCTCCTATTGCGGCAAGCTTTGGTTCGCTTATAGGTGGCCGAATTGCTGATATATATGGTAGAAAACCTATTATGATATTTTCGATGGCAAGTAATGCATTGTTGATGCTCGGTTTTTTATTTATAGAAGGATTTATTCCTTATGCTATTTTGTCTATTTTTTTAGGGTTAAGTAATTCATTATTTCATCCAGCAGCATCGGCGATGGTAGCGGATGTCACAGCACCTGAAAAGAGGACGGAGGCATACGGTTTATTGCGAATGGGACATAATATTGGCGCGGCAATCGGACCGATTATGGGTGCTTCTGTAGTTGTACTTTCGAAAAACCTTGTATTTATTATTGCTTCCTCTACAATGCTGCTTTATGCACTTCTTGTGTTAATGCTTATTCAAGAAACGATGCCAAAAACTGCATTGAAAGAGAACGGGAATACGAAAAAGGAAGCAGAATCTGTTTGGAAAGTTGTTTTGAGAGATAAGGTACTTATGATTTATTTATTGACTGGTATTATTATTTCCATGGGTTTCTCGCAAACAGAAGGCATGCTCCCCCTTCATTTTGATAATGAAATGAAAGAAATCTTTGGGAAAAATAACCCATATCCATATTTAATGGCTTTAAACGGCTTGTTAGTTGTCTTATTCCAATTCCAAATTTCAAAATGGGCAACAGATAAACCGGTTGGAAAGACGATGTTATATGGGGCATGGTTATTTGGAATCGGGCTGTTATTCATCGGTTGGCTTCCAAGGTGGTTTGGTGAATTTGGAACAGGGGCTACGGTTATTTTAATAACATTACTTGTTGTCTATGCGGTATATACGCTAGGTGAAATGATTATGTCTCCTGTACAAATGACATTTGTTGCAAATTTGGCACCAGAGCATTTACGTGGAACATATATGGGGGCGGCAAGTTTGCAGTGGATTACAGGGAATGCGTTCGGCCCGCTTCTTGGCGGACTACTACTTGATCGATCGCTTGGGCATGTATTGTTTACGATTTTAGGAGTGGGGTGTGTAATAGCCGGTCTTGTATATATTTCTTTAGATCACCTTGTAGAACAAAGACAAAGGGAAAATGTGGTGAAACAATCTTCTTAATCAATAGGTGACATACACAAAAAACAGCATTTCTTCATATATATTAGATACATAACTAGATCAGGGGATGACACAGATTTGGTGCAAGAAAAGGATATGAATTTACAATAGCTGTTCGTAAAAATGTAATTGGTGAAACCGTCCTGCCATTTATCCCACTATTTGCGGGCAGTAAGACCCCCGCCTCAAAATTCAGCAAAAGTAAAGAAGTTAGGTGGGGTGTGTAATAGCCCGTAAAAACCCGATTCGTTCAACTAATAATCAGTGGGGGATGAAGAAAATCCCCACTGATTAAAGTTTCACTTTATGGAAGTTTCATTTTATCGCGCTATTCGAAGGCGGTAAGACCCTTATTGAGAAAAGTTTTACTTTATTTCAAATAGGAACTGCCTATTTTTATAAAAAGTGCTAAAATAGAAAAATGAAAACAATTGGTTAGGGTGATTTCATTGACGAAAATTAAATTAGGTTTATTATATGGTGGGAAATCAGCAGAGCATCAAGTTTCATTACAAACAGCTCTTGCTGCTATTAAAGCATTAAATCAAGAAAAATTCGAGATTCATCCAATTTATATTACAGAGCAAGGCCAATGGATGCGTGGTGAACGCATTGAAGGTGAAGTAACGAGCGTGCAAGCATTGCAAATGAATGGAGAGGAAAATGCAATTTCTCCAGTATCATTAAGTACAGAAATTATACCTTCTTCTTCTAAGCAAGAAGAGGCAATTGATGTTATTTTCCCGCTGTTACATGGACCGAATGGTGAAGATGGAACAGTACAAGGATTATTAGAGTTAATGAATATTCCATACGTTGGTAACGGTGTATTAGCATCAGCTGCTGGTATGGATAAAGTTGTTATGAAAAATATCTTTGCTGAAGCTGGATTGAAACAAGCGAAGTATGCATCTTTCATTCGCAGTGTATGGGAGAAAAATTGCCAAGCAGCTTATGAAAAGGTAGAAGAAGTATTAGGCTACCCATGCTTTGTCAAACCAGCAAACCTTGGGTCAAGTGTTGGTATCAATAAATGTAAAGATCGTGAAGAATTAGAAAAAGCATTTGAAGAAGCGTTCCAATTTGACCGCAAAATTATCGTAGAAGAAAATATTGTAGGTCGTGAAGTGGAAGTTGGCGTTTTAGGTAATGATGAGCCAAAATGCTCTGTTGTCGGTGAGATTGTACCGAAGAAAGAGTTTTATGATTATAAATCAAAATACATTGATGGCGATACGGCATTAATTATTCCAGCTGAAATTACAGAAGAAGAGTCAAAGGTGATTCAAAGAGATGCAATTCGTGCATTCCAATCTTTAGATGGTGCTGGATTAACAAGAGCGGATTTCTTCTTAACGAAAGATGGGGAAGTATATATTAATGAAGTAAATACAATGCCAGGATTTACGCCATTTAGTATGTTCCCGCTGCTATGGCAACACACGGATTTGCCATATCCGAAGTTAATTGAAGAATTGATTCGTTTGGCAATTGAGCGTCACGAAGAAAAGCAAAAAATTAAATATACAATCTAACAAAAAAGGGGGAAGCACTATTCAAGAGAATAGTGTTTCTTCTATGTAAGGAGTGGTATGTATGATGAAACGAACGTTAAAACAAGTAGAGCAAATGGTAATGGGTGCAGGTTTAGCGGAAAAATACGTTAATGAAACTGTACAAGGTGTATCTATTGATACAAGAAAAATTACAACAGGAAACTTATACATTCCGATTCAGGGTGATCGCTTTGATGGTCATTCTTTTGTAGAAAAAGCAATTGAAAATGGAGCTGTAGCTACGCTTTGGAAAAAAAATATGAAAAATCCTCCTGTGAATATACCAGTGATTTTTGTAGAAGATACACTAGAAGCGCTGCAAACATTAGCAAAGAGCTATCGTGATCAGTTAGATGTAAAAGTTATAGGTGTAACAGGAAGTAACGGTAAAACGTCTACGAAAGATATTGTGACAAGCCTCCTTGCAACCAAATTTAAGGTTCAAAAAACAGAGGGGAACTTTAATAACCATATCGGTTTGCCGCTTACTATTTTAAGCCTAGAAGAAAATACAGAAATGGCGGTATTAGAGATGGGAATGTCGGGCCGAGGTGAAATTGAATTTTTATCTAAGTTAGCTCGCCCGAATGCTGCAATCATTACAAATATTGGGGAAGCACATTTGCTGGATTTAGGATCTCGCGATGCGATTGCTGAGGCGAAACTTGAAATTGTTACAGGATTACAGGATGGTGGAGTATTTGTATACAATGGTGATGAACCGCTTTTAACAAATCGTGTTCCGAGCATGAACCTAGCTGCGGAGACAATTACATTTGGTGATGCAAGGGCGAATAATTATTATCCAACATCTGTAACGTTGCAGGCGACAGGAACGTACTTTAAGATGAATCAGGATGAGAATGTTGCGTTCTATCTTCCAGTTCTTGGGAAGCACAATGTGTATAATACACTTGCATCAATGGCGATTGCGAAATACTTCGGTGTAACGTGGGAAGAAATGAAGCGAGGTTTAGTAACACTTCAAATGACAGGTATGCGAATGGAAATTGTGAAAACAGAAAATGGGTTAACAATTATTAATGACGCATATAATGCAAGTCCAACAGCTATGGAAGCTGCCTTTCATTTAATGAATGGTTTAGACGGATTTTCTAAAAAAATTGTTGTTCTTGGTGATATGCTAGAGCTTGGAAACCAAGAAGTGCAATTTCATTATGAAGTTGGTAAGTTAATTGACCCTGCACGAATCTCCTATGTATTTACGTACGGTAGGCTTGGGGCGCAAATTGCTGAAGGAGCAAAAATTAACTTCCCTAATGAACGTGTAAAAGCATATGACAATAAAGAAGAGCTTGTGAAAAATTTACAAGCAGTCGTTGATGTGAAAGACGTTGTATTAGTAAAAGCATCTCGCGGAATGAAGTTGGAAGAAGTTATTACGATGTTGAAATAATTGGTGCGTGTAAATAGGGATGATAGATACAAAAATAGTGGAAACTGCTAATAAGCGCTTACAGTAAAAAAATAAAAAAATAAAAGTGAAGAAAAAAGCTCTTTATATGAAATAAGGTAACAGTTGGGTTTGCTTTTTGCACATACAAAACTTATAATTGATAAAGTGTAATAACGTTTAGAAGTATTTTCGCGAAGAATATACGCCCGTTTATATACGTGAGCATTCAGGAAAAGGGCTTTTCCGCAAATTCGGAAAACGCCTTTTTTTAAATGATAAGTATAGGATAGAAAAGGAGAAGTAACATTGACAACATTTCGAGAATTAGGATTAAGTGATTCTTTACTACAATCTGTTGAAAGTATGGGCTTTGAAGAGGCTACGCCAATTCAAGCTGAAACAATTCCACATGCATTGCAAGGTAAAGACATTATTGGGCAAGCACAAACAGGTACAGGGAAAACGGCAGCATTTGGATTACCACTATTAGATAAAGTGGATACACATAAAGAATCAGTTCAAGGTATTGTTATCGCACCAACGCGTGAATTAGCAATCCAAGTTGGAGAAGAACTTTACAAAATTGGTAAACATAAACGTGTTCGTATTTTACCAATCTATGGTGGCCAAGATATTAACCGCCAAATTCGTGCTCTAAAAAAACACCCACACATTATTGTTGGTACGCCGGGTCGTATTTTAGATCATATTAACCGTAAAACACTTCGTCTACAAAACGTAGAAACTGTTGTTCTTGACGAAGCAGATGAAATGTTAAACATGGGCTTCATTGAAGATATTGAAGCAATTTTAACAGATGTGCCAGAAACACATCAAACATTATTATTCTCAGCAACAATGCCAGACCCAATCCGTCGTATTGCTGAGCGTTTCATGACTGAGCCTCAACACATTAAAGTAAAAGCAAAAGAAGTAACAATGCCAAACATTCAGCAGTTCTATTTAGAAGTGCAAGAAAAGAAAAAGTTTGACGTGTTAACACGTTTATTAGATATTCAATCTCCAGAGCTTGCGATTGTATTTGGTCGCACAAAGCGTCGTGTGGATGAGTTATCAGAAGCTTTAAACTTACGCGGTTATGCAGCAGAAGGTATTCATGGTGATTTAACACAAGCGAAACGTATGTCTGTATTGCGTAAATTTAAAGAAGGTTCTATTGAAGTTCTTGTTGCAACAGACGTTGCGGCGCGTGGTCTTGATATTTCAGGTGTAACACACGTATATAACTTCGATATCCCACAAGATCCAGAATCATATGTTCACCGTATTGGTCGTACTGGCCGTGCTGGTAAAAAAGGTATTGCAATGCTATTTGTAACGCCACGTGAATCAGGACAATTAAAAAATATCGAACATACAACAAAACGTAAAATAGACCGTATGAATGCACCGACACTTGACGAAGCATTAGAAGGTCAACAACGTTTAATCGCAGAAAAACTTCAAAGCACAATTGAAAGTGATAACTTATCATACTACAAACGTATTGCAGAAGAAATGTTAGAAGAAAATGATTCTGTAACTGTTGTAGCAGCTGCTTTAAAAATGATGACAAAAGAGCCAGATACAACACCGATTGCCTTAACATCAGAGCCACCAGTTGTTTCAAGAGGTTCTAAAAAGCGCGGTGGTAACGGAAATGGATACCGTGATGGTAACCGTAGTCGCGATGGACGTGGTGGAGATGGTCGTAATCGCGATCGCAACCGTGATGGTCGCAATCGTGACGGTAACCGTGATGGTAATCGTAACCGTGGTCGTAAAGGTGAAGGTCAGGGGCGCCCAGGATCTTCAAATGGACGCGGCGAAAGAAAACATCATAGCCGTAAGCCACAAGCTTAATAAAAAAGAGGATGACCAAAAGGTCATCCTCTTTTTTATTTGTGTAATTGTGCATACTACAAGTAAGTTGTATAGAAAAGAGGGACTTTATGCTTGTAAGACTTGGCTATGTAGCGATGAGTGTACACTTAAACAATGCATCTCCATCTCAAACGATGACATATACACAATTTCAACGTATTAAAGATCGAGAGGCGGCGATTCATAAACTTGAAAGAATTTCTAATTCTAATTTAGAAAATTGTTTACGGTTATTAAAGCATAATAAGGGACATGATATAGCATTTTTTCGGCTTAGTTCAAAGTTAATTCCTCTAGCAAACCATGAAGAATTGTTGGGTTGGAATTACATTCGTCCTTTAAAAGAGAAATTAAAAGAAGTGGGTGAGTATGCGCATCGGATGAAGATGAGGATCGATTTTCATCCTGATCACTTTGTTGTGCTAAATTCACCGCAAGAAAATATTGTAAAACAATCAATAAAGACGCTTCAAATGCATCGGAAATTATTGAAAGGAATGGGCATACAGCGGAGTCATCGCTCTGTGTTACATGTTGGTGGTGGATATGATGATAAAGAACTTGCGTTAGAACGTTTCATTGAAAATTGGTCAAATGTTCCTGCAAGTATTCAAGAAATGATTATGTTAGAAAATGATGATACGACCTTTTCATTAAAAGAAACACTATATTTAGGTGAAAAATTGGCAGTTCCAGTCGTGTTTGACCTGCATCATCATATGATGAATAACGATGAAGAAGATTGGTATGAAGATTGGGACCGTGTAGTAAATACTTGGAAAACATCTTTATTACCAATCAAAATGCATATTTCCAGCCCGAGAGAAGGCAATGATCCTCGAGCGCACGCAGACTTTATTAATGCAGATACCTTTCTATCCTTTTTACAGAAAATCAAAGGTAGCGTTTCGCAAATTGATTGTATGATTGAAGCGAAAAAGAAGGATGAATCTTTATTTCAATTAATACGAGATCTTGGTACAAAATCAGAGGTGGAAATGATTGATGGCGGGAGCTTTTATATTAAATAAGCTCTACACCATCGTTTTTTTTTGCTAAAAATGGAGTGCAAATACCACCAATTAGTAGTCCGGTTAAATGGCTAATAGGATTAGCGGACGGATTGAAGAATGTGAAAAGAAGTAATAGTAATATAATTGAAGAAAAGAAAATTAATTCTTTTGGTTGAGAAGACCGATAGCGACTATATAAAAGAAAAAGCTGTGCACCGAGTAATCCGAAAATTCCACCTGATGCGCCGGCATGAACATACCCGATGGGCATAATAATATAAGAGAAAATATTGCCGCTAATGCCAGCAGTAAAAAATAAAATAGGGAATCGAATACTCCCTAGTTGTTTTTCGATAGATTGACCGAGAAGAAATAGACAAATGCTATTGGAAAGAAAGTGCTGAAAGTCTACATGTATAAATAGAGAAGTTATAAATCGCCACCATTCTCCCTTAGAAATACATTCATTGTAAGCAGCTAAAGTAGGGAAGAAAAGATCTCCTATTATCATCATGATTAGTTGCAAGAAAAGTAAAGAGAGAATGACGGGTTGTAAGGTGGTTCGCATATAGGGTATTGGCATTTTATATTTTCACTCCTTTTGCATCAGAAAGATTCTCTGTTATTCTTACAATATGAATGAAGGAAGACAAATAGAAGAAGGGGAATTTTGAAATGATTATAGGGATCGGAATTGATATTATCGAACTAAATCGAATTGAAAAAATGCTAGATGGAAAGCTTAAATTTATGGAGCGTATTTTAACTGAGGAGGAACGTAGTGTTGCTTCTAAATTAAAAGGGAATCGTCTTGTAGAATTTGTAGCGGGAAGATTTGCAGCGAAAGAAGCGTATTCTAAAGCTCTTGGAACTGGTATTGGAAAAGAAGTGAGTTTTTTGGATATTGAAATAAAAAATGATGATAGAGGTAAGCCAGTTCTTATTGCAAATACAGAGCAGATTGTTCATCTATCAATCAGTCATAGTAGAGAATTTGCAGTGGCACAGGTTGTTTTAGAAAGCTCGGCACGCTAGTCTGCATATTTTACATCTTTGTCTCATATATTTGATTTAGCGATAAGGAAGAAATATCTTCCATTCATTTATAGGGGCAAAGGGGCTGAAATGATGAAAAGGCGGCTATTTTTAGTTATTGTCGGTTTATTGACCGTTTTCGTGTTAGCGGGTTGTATGGAAAAGAAACAGGAAGACGTCGTGCGAGATTTAGAAGCGAAGGTTAAGGGTATGAAGAGTTATCAAGCTGAAGCAAAGTTATCTATTAAAACGGGGAATGAACCACAAGAGTATAACGTGGAAGTTTGGCACAAAGAACCTTCTTATTATCGTGTGAATTTAAAAAATACGAAAAAGGATCAAAGTCAAATTATTTTACGAAATAATGAGGGTGTTTTTGTATTAACACCAGCTCTTAATAAAAGTTTTCGATTTCAAAGCGACTGGCCGCAAAATAGCAGCCAAGCTTATTTGTATGAGTCACTTGTAAGAGATATTTTAAATGATAAGAATCTTTCATTTGAGAAAACGGATAAATATTATGTGTTTAAAACAAAAACGAATTATCACCATCAAAATATGCTGCCGAAGCAAGAGATTAAATTTAATAAAAGTGATTTAGCGCCTGTTTCGGTAAAATTGATGGATAATGATCAAAATGTTCTTGTGAAAGTAGATTTTTCAAAAGTAAAGTTTGATACAAAGTTTGATAAGGGGGCATTTGATACGAAACAAAATATGTCCAGGGCGCAAGTGGATGTGCAAACAACAGCGAAAGAAGATAAGCCATTTGCTATTTTATATCCACGTGATACTCCGCAAGGGATGGTTTTAAATGAAGAAAAAGAGTTAAAGACAGACGGTGGCAAGCGTGCGATACTCACATACACTGGAAATAAGAAATCCTTTACATTGATACAAGAAAAAGCGAAGGTTGCTGAAGCTTCAGCGTCAATAAGTGTAAGTGGAGAGTTAGTCGATCTTGGCTTTACAATTGGTGCTCTAGCGAAAGACTCATTAACATGGTCGCATAACGGAGTGGAATATATGCTCGTGTCTAAAGGTTTAAAATCAGATGAGCTGTTAATGGTAGCTCGTTCTGTTGCAGAAAAGCAGGTGAAATAAAGTGGAAACTCTACCAGTGTGGGATTCGAAATTGATGGAAAGTCATCACAAATCAGGATTTTACAGGCAGTTACTCCCCATCTATTTTCCTTGTTTTTCTCTAAATCTTGAGGGTGGGGTTTTAATGCTCGTGAATAGCGGGATAAACTTTTAAGGCGTGGTGATGTGTATGCACCACGTTTTTTCTTGTCTTGAGGAATGGATTTCATAAAAAGACGAATATAAAAGAATGAGCTTCGCATATCGTATATAAGGAAGTGTTTTTATGGAATCATCGTTTTACCGTGATACGTGGGTAGAAGTAAATTTGGATGCAATTTACAATAATGTAACGCACATTAAAGAAATCATTCCGGAAAGTGTCGAGATTTTTGCTGTAGTGAAAGCGAACGCATATGGACATGACTATGTTCTAGTAGCGAGAACAGCATTAGAAGCAGGAGCAACAAGATTAGCAGTTGCTTTTTTAGATGAGGCACTAGTACTTAGGCGTGCTGGGATTACTGCACCAATCTTAGTAATAGGTCCTTCACCGCCACGTGATGTGAATGTAGCTGCTGAGAATGATGTAGCACTAACTGTTTTTCAAAAGGAATGGGTTGAAGAAGCAGTAGAAATTTGGGATAGCCCGTTCTCGATGAAGTTTCATATTAACTTCGATAGTGGTATGGGTAGAATTGGGATTCGTGAACGTAAAGAGTTAAAAGAGTTCTTACGAAGCTTAGAAGATGCCCCCTTTTTGGAGTTGGAAGGGGTATATACGCATTTTGCAACAGCAGATGAAGTAGAGACATCTTACTTTGATAAGCAGTATAACACTTTTTTAGAGCAACTTAGTTGGTTGAAAGCATTCGGGGTGAATCCAACATTTATTCATACGGCAAATAGTGCAGCTACTATGCGATTTGCTGGAATTACATTTAATGCAGTTCGAATTGGAATTGCAATGTATGGGTTATCACCTTCTGTAGAAATACGCCCTTATTTACCAATTAAATTAGAACCTGCTCTTTCATTTCATACAACAGTCGCACATATTAAACAAGTCATTAAAGGTGATAGGATTAGCTATAATGTCACATATCGTACGAAGACAGAAGAGTGGATTGCGACAGTACCGATTGGATATGCAGATGGTTGGCTTAGACGACTACAGAGATTTGAAGTGCTCGTTCAGGGGAAAAGAGTTCCTATTGTAGGTCGGATTACAATGGATCAATGTATGTTGCATCTTCCCTGTGAAGTACCACTTGGAACAAAGGTTACCCTGATTGGACAGCAAGGTGATGAGTACATTAGTGCAACTGAGGTTGCCGAGTATTCAAATACCATTAATTATGAGATTATCGCGACAATTAGTTTTCGTGTTCCACGTGTATTCATACGACATGGGGAAGTGGTAAAAGTAATAAACTATTTAAATGATATATAAGCAAACATCTTTGTGATAGTCCCTACTTGCTAGTTATCAATAATGATGGGGGCTCCTGTTCGTGGAAATTCCCCTTCACTTCTTGTTAAAAAGAGATAAAAAGTAAATGAGAGTGAATGTTTTGTTTGTGAATTGGAAAACATAAACAAGGAATAAGGAAGTCTTTGCAACAGGCTCCATACAATGGTATTATTACAATAGGTGTCATATATATTTGGGTGTGTAGTTGACGGTGGAGGTGTATTTTTGTGTCCGAATCAAGTGTAACTACTGAAATCGTGGTTCGGTTGCCAAAGCAAGTGGTAACGGAATTGGACGGAATTGGAAAACAAGAGAATAAGAATCGCCATGAACTAATTTGCCAGGCAACACAACTGTTATTGCGTCAACATAAGACGAAGAAACGCTACCAACATGAATCAATGCGACGTGGGTATATTGAAATGGGAAAAATTAATCTTGGTATTGCATCTGAAGCTTTCTTAGCAGAGTATGAAGCAGCTCATACAGTAGAACGCTTAGTTAGCGGGGGGTAATATTTTGATTGTAAAACGCGGCGACGTGTATTTTGCAGACCTTTCCCCAGTTGTTGGTTCTGAGCAAGGAGGCGTTCGTCCGGTTCTTGTCATTCAAAATGACATCGGAAATCGTTTTAGTCCGACTGTGATTGTAGCGGCTATTACTGCACAGATTCAGAAAGCAAAATTGCCCACACATGTGGAAATTGATGCAAAAAAGTACGGATTTGAGAGAGATTCTGTTATCTTGCTCGAGCAGATTCGAACAATCGATAAGCAACGCTTAACGGACAAAATCACTCATTTAGATGAGATGATGATGAGTCGTGTAGACGAAGCTTTACAAATTAGTTTAGGACTAATAGATTTTTAAATCGGCAGTTTAAGTTGCTCTCTTTTAGGGGCAACTTTTTTTATTAGAGGAGGTTACGGTTGTATATGGAAATGATAGATAATCGACAAGCGTTAATGAAAATGTTAGTGAAAGAATTAGGCTTTACAGAAAAGCAAGTTCGTCATGTTATTCAATTAACAGAAGAAGGTAACACAGTTCCATTTATTGCTCGTTACCGAAAGGAATGGACAGGCTCTTTAGATGAAGTGCAAATTCGTGCAATCTTAGAAAGATGGCAATATATGATGCAACTTGAAGATCGGAAAGAAGAAGTTCTTCGTCTGATTAACGAAAAGGGAAAATTAACAGAAGAGCTACGCCATCATATTGTATCTGCAACAAAGCTACAGGAAGTAGAGGATTTGTACCGTCCTTATAAAGAAAAAAGAAGAACGAAAGCGACGATCGCGAAAGACAAGGGACTAGAGCCGTTAGCTGAGTGGTTAATCCTGTTTACGAAAGAAGACCCGAAAGATAAGGCAAAGGAATTTGTTAATGCCGAGAAAGAAGTACAATCTGCCCAAGAAGCATTGCAAGGTGCACAAGATATTATTGCAGAACTTGTATCCGATGATGCGGCGTACCGCAGCTGGATTCGAAATGTTACCTTTAGAAAAGGAATGATTGCGTCTTCTGTAAAAGATGAAGAAAAAGATGAAAAAAATATATATGAGATGTATTACAGTTATGAAGAGCCACTGCAGAAGGTTGTACCTCATCGTGTATTAGCCATGAATCGTGGTGAAAAAGAAGAAGTTCTAAAAGTTTCTGTTGTCCCACCAACAGAAGAGATTGTTCGTTTTTTACATAAAAAAGTGATTCATGATGTTTCTTCCAAAAGTGCAGCGTATGTACAGTTAGCGATTGAAGATGGATATAAAAGATTAATTCAGCCATCAATTGAAAGGGAAATTCGAAAAGAATTAACTGAAACAGCGGAAGAACAAGCGATTCATATTTTCTCTGAGAATTTACGTAATTTACTGTTACAGCCACCGATGAAAGGGAAAGTGGTATTAGCAGTAGATCCTGCATATCGAACAGGATGTAAGTTAGCGGTAGTAGATGATACAGGGAAAGTTCTGCATATTGATGTCATTTATCCGCACCCACCTGTTCGGAAATATGAAGATGCAAAAACAAAAGTTGTTTCTATTATAGAAAAATATCAGGTTCAGATGATTGCGATTGGAAATGGTACAGCTTCTAGGGAAACGGAAGAGTTTATAGTAGATGTCTTACAATTAGTAATGCGAGATGTATTTTATATTATTGTTAATGAAGCAGGCGCTAGTGTATATTCAGCTTCTGATTTGGCTCGTGAAGAATTTTCAAATCTACAAGTTGAAGAAAGAAGTGCCGTTTCGATTGGAAGACGTCTGCAAGATCCGCTTGCCGAACTTGTGAAAATTGATCCGAAATCAGTTGGGGTAGGACAATATCAACATGATGTATCACAAAAAAGATTAAATGAATCATTAACATTTGTCGTGGAAACAGCCGTTAACCAAGTAGGGGTGAATGTGAATACAGCTTCTGTAGCGCTATTGCAATACGTTTCCGGATTATCAAAAACAGTTGCGAAAAATATTGTAAACAAACGTGAAGAAGACGGGAAATTTACAAAGCGTACAGAGTTGAAGAAAATACCACGTTTAGGTGCCAAAACGTATGAACAATGTATTGGTTTCTTACGTATACTAGAAGGGGAAAATCCACTTGATAGAACAAGTATTCATCCAGAGCAGTATAAAAATGTTGAATTACTATTAAAAAGCTTAGGGTTATCAATTGATGATGTAGGACAACCGCACTTACAAAAGTGTTTAGAAGGAGTAGAGCTCTCTAAATTATCTCAAGAGATAAATATCGGTGAGCCGACATTAATTGATATTATAGATGCTTTAATTAGTCCGGAACGAGATCTGCGTGATGAATTACCAAAACCACTTTTGAAAAAGGGAATTCTCAAATTAGAAGATTTAAAGCGTGGCATGGAGTTAGAAGGAACTGTTCGAAATGTTGTTGACTTTGGTGCGTTTGTCGATATTGGTGTGAAACAAGATGGTTTAGTACATATTTCTAAACTTAGCAAACAGTTTGTGAAGCATCCGTTAGATGTGGTGTCTGTCGGGCAAATTGTAAAGGTCTGGGTAGATGATGTTGATATGAAAAAAGGGCGCGTTGCCTTATCAATGTTACCTATTGAATAATAATGGGAAGAGGGCAGGTATGACACTGCTCTTTTTTTATGAACGGATGTTAGTAAAATTCGAATCAGTGGGGGGAGCCTTTATCCCCCACTGATATAACGTTCACTTTATCAGGAATTTTGATGTGTTTTGCTATAATAAAACCAGCATTCATTTAGTAACTTAATTTGATACCGGTTTTTTTCGAAATATGCACGTTGCATTTGTTTTCGGAGCCACGTAGGCATAAGAATCCCTCCTTGTTTAATCCGGCTCTAACAAGTAGCCCCCTATACATTGAGATAAGATTCGAAGTAAGTGAAAAGCTCAATTTCGGGAACTGCTTATAAGAGTTTGGTTAGCGAAGTTCTATGGATAGATGAGGAAGAGGGTAGTTCATAGAAATTACGCTTTTGAATGAGGATGGGTATATGTACTATTTAATATATGTATAAGAAAGAGGAAAAGTGTAAGTTTATTTTTAGTTTTTGGGGGAATAAAAATGAATGAAAAAGAAGTTCAAAGACTTGTAGAAGAAATATCGTTGCAATATTTCGGTAGGGCTTTTTTACATAAAGCAATGTTCAATAAACGACTACGTACAACTGGTGGGAGGTATTTATTGCGAAGTCATAATATAGAATTAAACTATCGTTATTATGAAGTGTATGGAAAAGAAGAACTGATTGGCGTTATTAAGCATGAGTTGTGTCATTATCATTTGCATATTATGGGGAAAGGGTACCAACATCGAGATCAAGATTTTCGTCAGTTAATGAAGAAGGTTGGTGCGCCTAGATTCTGTAAGAGAATAAGCGAAGAAGAGAAGGTGATTAAAACTCATATGTATGAATGTATGAGATGTTTTCTTCAATATAGAAGAAGGCGTCAAATAAATACAAAAAGATATGTTTGCGGGAAGTGTAAAGGTAGGTTGAAAGAGATAAAAAAACACCTTGACAGTTAAAAATCAATCCAGTATATTATAAACATGTCATGTTTGCACAAGAATTTGTATAAACGACTTGACTTATAGTATGAACTTTTATAAGATGTAAATTGTCTTTCTTATTCCGCAGTAGCTCAGTGGTAGAGCTATCGGCTGTTAACCGATCGGTCGTAGGTTCGAGTCCTACCTGCGGAGCCATACAGAGAAGTACCCAAGTGGCTCAAGGGGCTCCCCTGCTAAGGGAGTAGATCGCTAACGCGGTGCGAGGGTTCGAATCCCTTCTTCTCTGCCATTCATA